>NZ_JBEXYL010000003.1:0-271058 GCF_040630895.1 Streptomyces sp. NPDC005728 | reverse complement strand
TCGACCACGTACTGGATCGCCGGCTTGTCCACGACCGGCAGCATCTCCTTCGGAGTGGCCTTGGTGGCCGGCAGGAACCGGGTACCCAGACCTGCTGCGGGAATGACAGCCTTGCTGATCCTGGGGTTCGACTGAGTCATGCCCGCACCTTATCCGGTGCCTTTGCAGAGAATCTGTGGCTCCGGTTGATCAGCCCTCATATGAGCACATAAGGAAGGGTGCGAGAGCGACAAGTGGAACACGACGGACGCGCTGCCGAGCCTGACAAGCGAATGTTGCGACGGGAGTTCCTCGCGATGAGGAACAGGTTGACGGAGGATGTCGTCCGGGAAGCGGGCGACGCACTGGCTCGGCACGCCCTTGAACTGCCCGAACTGGCGCATGCGCGCACGGTGGCGGCGTACGTCTCCGTCGGGAGCGAGCCCGGCACGCTCGCGCTGCTGGATGCGCTGCGCGCGCGGGGCGTGCGCGTCCTGCTCCCCGCGCTCCTGCCCGACAACGACCTGGACTGGGGCGACTACGCCGGCCCGGACTCCCTCACGCGAATCCAACACGGGGGAAAGATGGCCCTGTTCGAGCCTTCCGGCAAGCGCCTCGGCCCGGACGCTGTGATCACCGCTGACGTCGTTCTGCTGCCCGGCCTCGCGGTGGACGCGCGCGGGATGCGCCTGGGGCGCGGCGGAGGGTCGTACGACCGCGTGCTCGCACGTCTGGAGCGCGCGGGAGCACACCCCGCGCTCGTGGTGCTCCTGTACGACACGGAGGTCGTCGCGCGCGTACCCGAAGAGGCGCATGACCAGCCGGTGCACGCGGTGGTGACGCCGTCGGGCGTGCGCCGCTTCGCGAGCGCCTGACCGATCCGGTCCCCGGCCACATGCGAGATGGCCCTCCACACACACGCGTGGAGGGCCATCTCATCGGCCTACGTCAGCGACTCACGGCTTGAGGACGAGCGTGTCGCTGGTGCTCTCGTCGACCGCCTTGTCCGAGAACGACCAGGGCAGCAGCTCGCCCTTGGCCCACTTGCTCGTCTGGTCGGTGTAGTGGGCGCTGTAGGCGTGCCCGGAGGCTCCGGCCAGGTTGATCCACTTGGACTTGTCGAGGTCCTTGAGGTTGACCACCATCCGCATGGACGGCACCCACACGACGCTGTAGCCGCCGGCGGCGTTCCAGCCGGTCGCGTTGACGGTGGCCTCGCCTCCGCTGAGCCTCCAAGGGCCGCGGTTGAGGACGTACTGAAGGAACTTGGGTCCCTCGGTGCCGAGTGTCTGGTTCTTCAGGAACAGGCGGTGCAGCCGGCCCCAGTTCCAGGTGTCGATGTCCTTGCCGAGCTTGGCGGTCAGCTCCCAGCGGGCGTCGATCATGGCGCGGGCGAACAGCTGGTCGCGGTTGTCGGCCTTGGGCCGGGTGCCCGACGCAGGCGTCTTCCACCAGTCGCTGTCCGGCTTGTCCATCAGCTTGCGTACGACCTCGAACCAGCGGTCGCCGCCGTCCGGCTGCGCCTGGTCGGCGTCGCGCTGGCCGCACTCGCGCACCTTGGTGTCGTCGTCCACCGGGCCGGTGCTGTCGACCTTGTGGACCCACAGGCACTGGCCCTTGACGCGCAGCTCCTTGGGGAGCTTGTTGCCGAAGGCGAGCTTGAGGATGTTGCGCCAGACGGCGTTGAAGTATGCGGCAGCGGCGGAGTCGGCGTCCTGGGTGTAGTCCCAGCCCTCCAGCAGCTTCTGCGCTTCCCGGACGTTCTTGTCGTCAAGGTTGATCTTCAGCAGCTTGGGCACCAGCAACTTGGCGATCTCGCTGCTGTTGTCCAGCTGCATCTGGCGCATGTCGTCGGTGGAGATCTTGCCGCCGTCCTTGATCTTGGACTCGATCAGGTCGGTGATGCGCTGGCTACGGGTGCCGTAACCCCAGTCGGTGGTGAGTGTGTACGGGTACTTGTCCTGGTCGACCACGGCCTGGTTGGCGGTGACGATGTAGCCGCGCTTGGGGTTGTACTCGTAGGGCAGCTCGTCCTGCTTGATGAAGCCCGTCCAGCGGTACTTCGACTCCCATCCCGGCGCCGGGATGGAACCGCTGTCCGCCGAGGAGCGGGTGGGGATCTTGCCGGGCAGGGTGTAGCCGATGTGGTTCTCGGTGTCGGCGTAGACGAGGTTCTGCGAGGGCACGTCGAACAGTGCGGCCGCGGATCGGAAGTCGTCCCAGTCGGCCGCCTTGTCGATGGCGAACACGGCGTCCATGGAGGTGCCCGGGTCGAGCGCCGTCCACCTCAGGGCGATGCCGTATCCGTCGCCGCGGTCGGGCGCCGCAGTGTTGACGGTGGCCCTCTTGCCGACCTGGACGAGTTCGTCGTCGCGGTCGGAGAGCAGCGGCATCCCGTCGGCGGTCTGGCGTACGACGATCTTCTTGGACTGGCCGCCGGCGACCTTGATGGTCTCCTCGCGGCTCTTGAAGGGCCGGACCTTGCCGTCGTACAGGTAGCCGTTGCCGCTGAGCTTCTCCAGGTACAGGTCGGTGACGTCGACACCGGAGTTGGTCATGCCCCAGGCGATGTCCGCGTTGTGGCCGATGATCACACCGGGCATGCCGGCAAAGGTGTAGCCGGTGACGTCGTACTGGCACTTACTGGAGACGCTGCGGCAGTGCAGGCCCATCTGGTACCAGACGGACGGCAGCGACGGCGACAGGTGCGGGTCGTTGGCGAGCAGCGGCTTGCCGGTGATGGTGTACTGCCCGGAGACGACCCAGGAGTTGGAGCCGATGCCCTGGCCGTTCACTCCGACGGCGGTGGGCACGTCGTCCAGGACCTTGTAAAGGCCCGCCAGCTGGCTCGTGAGGGCCGAACCGGACGTGGACGAGGTGGAGGAGCCGGTCGTGCCCGCTGCGCCCTGAGAGCCGCCTGTGGCGTCGCCCTGCTGGAAGGTCTTGGTCAGCTCGTTGTACTGACCCTTCTGGACGATCGGCTTGTTGCGGCTGTAGGGGTACTCCGGGTACAGGTCCGCGATCTGCTGCGGGCCGAGGCGGCTGGTCATCAAGGCACGGTCGACCTCGTCCTGCATGTTGCCGCGCAGGTCCCAGGCCATCGCCTTCAGCCAGGAGACGGAGTCGACCGGGCTCCACTTCTCGGGCTTGTAATCGTTGGTGAAGCCCAGGGCTGCGTACTCGAGGGAGATGTCCTTGCCGTCCTTGCCCTGAAGGTAGGCGTTGACTCCCTTGGCGTATGCCTGGAGGTACTTCTTCGTGGAGTCCGACAGCTTGGTGTCGTACTCCTCCTCGGCGATCCGGTCCCAGCTCAGGGTGCGCAGGAACTCGTCGTTCTTGACCTGGCCCTTGCCGAACATCTCCGACAGGCGCCCGGAGGTCATGTGCCGGCGCACGTCCATCTCGTAGAACCGGTCCTGTGCCTGGACGTAGCCCTGCGCCATGAACAGGTCCTCGTCGGACGAGGCGTAGATCTGCGGTATGCCGTTACCGTCCCGCTTGACGTCCACGGGTCCCGAGAGGCCGTCGAGCGTGATCGAACCCGTGGTCTGCGGGAAGGAGGCGCGGACGGTGCTGATCGACCAGTACGCCCCGTAGGCGATGCCTCCGATGAGGGCAAGGACCAGCACCAGCACGATCAGCCGGGCTTTGCGCCCCTTCTTCCTACCGGACGTGCCGGGCGTGGCACCCGCGGTGGCGGTGTCACCCTTTGTGGCGGTGGTGTTGGGGGGCATCGCTGTCCTTGCTGTCCTAACGCGAGCGGCAGGTCGGGCTGTGACTTTGAATGAGCGCTGGAGCAACCATAGGCGCAGGGCCCCGAACCGCTTGACGCGGAGTCGGGAACCAGCGCGCACGGACGTTCGATCTTGCCTCGGCGAACGTCAAGAAAGCGTCAAGAGTTAGGTAAGGTAACGAAGTGCTTGGGTGCGGTGCGCCGCAGCCTCGGGTCTTGTGTACGTGAGCTCGCCCGCCCCGCGCGCGGGCCAAGGAAGGAAACCGCCGCTGACCGTTCACCACCTCAACCAGCTCCTGCTCGTCTGCTCGCTCGTCCTCCTGGTCGCCGTCGCGGCCGTCCGGATCTCCTCGCGCAGCGGGCTCCCCAGCCTGCTCGTCTACCTGGGCATCGGCGTCCTCATGGGCCAGGACGGCATCGGGGACATCCACTTCAACAACGCCGAGATGACCCAGGTCATGGGGTACGCGGCCCTGGTCGTGATCCTCGCCGAGGGCGGTCTGGGCACGAAGTGGAAGGAGATCCGGCCCGCCCTGGCTTCTGCCTCCGTACTGGCGCTGGCAGGGGTCACGATCAGTGTCGGCGTCACAGCGGCGGGCGCGCACTATCTGGTGGGGCTGGAGTGGCGGCAGGCGCTCATCATCGGCGCGGTGGTCTCCTCGACGGACGCGGCGGCGGTCTTCTCGGTCCTGCGCAAAATCCCCCTCCCCGCGCGCGTGACGGGCACGCTGGAGGCGGAGTCCGGTTTCAACGACGCCCCTGTGGTCATCCTGGTCGTCGCCTTCTGCGTGACAGGCCCCGTCGAGCACTGGTACGTCCTGCTCGGCGAGATAGCCCTGGAACTGGCCATCGGCGCGGCCATAGGGCTCGCGGTGGGCTGGTTCGGGTCGTGGGGCCTCAAGCACGTGGCCCTGCCCGCCTCCGGCCTCTACCCGATCGCCGTGATGGCGATCGCCGTCACGGCGTACGCCGCCGGCGCGCTGGCGCACGGCAGCGGCTTCCTGGCCGTGTACCTGGCGTCGATGATGCTCGGCAACGCCAGACTCCCGCACTGGCCTGCCACGCGCGGATTCGCCGAGGGAGTCGGCTGGATCGCCCAGATCGGCATGTTCGTCCTGCTCGGCCTGCTTGTCACCCCGCACGAGCTGGGCGACGACATCTGGCCGGCTCTGGTCATCGGTCTCGTGCTGACCATGGTGGCCCGCCCGCTGAGCGTGGTGCTGAGCCTGGCCCCGTTCCGGGTGCCGTGGCCGGAGCAGGCACTGATGTCGTGGGCGGGGCTGCGCGGCGCCGTGCCGATCATCCTGGCGACCATCCCCATGGTGAACGGCGTCGACGGCAGCCGCCGCATCTTCAACATCGTCTTCGTGCTGGTCGTCGTCTACACCCTCATCCAGGGGCCGACCCTGCCCTGGCTGGCGCGCACACTGCGCCTGGGCGAGCAGGGCGAGGCGTCTGACCTCGGCATCGAGTCGGCGCCCCTGGAGCGGCTGCGCGGGCATCTGCTGTCCATCTCGATCCCCGAGGGTTCCCGGATGCACGGCGTCGAGGTCAACGAGCTGCGGCTGCCACCCGGGGCCGCCGTCACCCTGGTCGTCCGGGATGGAAAATCGTTTGTTCCGCTACCCACGACGGTCCTGCGGCACGGAGACGAACTCCTCGTGGTCGCCACCGACCCGGTCCGCGACGCGGCGGAACGACGGCTGCGCGCCGTCGCTCACGGCGGCAAGCTGGCCGGCTGGCTGGGCACGAACGGGGCGGGCGCGGGGCGCTGAGCGCGGGCCGCCGGCGCGAGGGGCGCTCGATGCGGGCGTGAGCTGCGCGAGTGTGCGTTAAGGGTGTGTTTCGAGCGGTTCACACCTTCGCCAATCTCAGGTGAACGCGCCCCATGGTGCTCATTTTCACAGGCTCACAAGCCTGTGACCCCTGTACTATTAAGGCACCCTGATCGAACCAACTCTGTCTGACGCAGAGCTGGCGCGACCGTATGGCGGCCGGAACGCCCTCCGCAGTGGCACCGGTATCTACCGCAGTTCCGCGCAAGAGGACAGCTCTCGGCGCCCCCGCACGGGCGCGCTACCAGGCGGTAGAAAGGCACGGGCCGTGGCGTCCACGGTCACCACCGAGTCGGCGAAGAACTCGTCGGCTTCGTCCCGCCCTGGTTACGGACAGTTGCTGCGCACCCGCGGCGCCTGGACGTTCCTGCTCCCCGGCTTCGCGGCGCGCCAGCCGTTCGCGATGCTCACCATCTCCATCGTGCTGCTCGTGCAGCACACCACCGGCTCGTACGGCGCCGCGGGTGCCGCCGCGGCCGCCACCGGTGTGTCCATGGCGCTGTTCGCGCCGTACAGCGGCCGCCTCGCCGACCGCTACGGGCAGCGCGCCGTCCTGATCCCGGGTGTCCTGGTGCACACGCTGTCGGGCCTGACCCTGACGGCGCTCGCGCTGGCGCATGCGCCCCTGTGGGCGCTGTTCGCAGCGGCCGTGCCGACCGGTGCCTCGGTGCCGCAGGTCGGACCGATGGTGCGCGCCCGCTGGGGCGTGAAGCTCCAGGGTTCGCCCCTGATGACCACCGCCGCGGCGTTCGAGTCCGTCACGGACGAGCTGACCTTCGTCTTCGGACCCCTGCTGGCGACCGCGCTCTGCACTGCCGTGACCCCGTCCGCGGGCCTGGTGACGGAGGCCGCGCTGACGCTCGTCGGCGGTCTGCTGTTCGCCGCGCAGAGGAAGACGCAGCCGTCGGTGACCCGCGAGAGCGGGCACGCGCGCGTGCAGCACGCTTCCGCCCTGCGTATCCCCGGTGTGCGGGTGCTGGTCGTGACCTTCCTGGGCATCGGGTCGGTCTTCGGCGGTATGCAGGTGTCGCTGGCGGCGTTCACCGAGTCGATCGGCGAGCCCGGCCTGAACGGTGTCCTGTACGGCACCTTCGCCGCGGGCAATATGCTCTCCGGCATCGTCTGCGGCGCCATCGCCTGGAAGGTCGCCCCGCAGCAGCGCCTGCTCGTCGGCTACACGGCGCTCGCGCTGACCGCGTCCGCGCTGTGGACGGCGCACTCGGTGCTGTTGCTGGCCGCTCTCGGCCTGCTGGTCGGCATGTGCATCGCACCGGCCCTCATCACCGGCTACACCCTCGTCGACGGCCTGGTGCCGGCCGGGGCCCGCACCGAGGCGTTCACCTGGCTGACCGGCGCCGTCGCGCTCGGCCAGGCTGCCGCCGTCACCGTCGCCGGACAGTTGGAGGACCACCTGTGGAACGGCGCCGGTTTCCTGGTGCCGATGGCCGGCACCCTGCTCGCGCTGACCACCCTGGTGGCCCTGCGTTCGCTGCTCATCACCCCCTCCCGGAACCGCACGGTCGCACGTGGCGTCGGTCACCGCGTGCCGGTGACGGTGGACTGATCCCCGGGAATACGTCACTATGGACCGTCGTTAGCACTCATCGAGTGAGAGTGCCAGGAGGAAGACAGTGCCGACCTACCAGTACCAGTGCACCGAGTGCGGCGAGGGCCTCGAGGCGGTTCAGAAGTTCACCGATGACGCCCTGACCGAGTGCCCCAGCTGCAGTGGCCGCCTGAAGAAGGTGTTCTCCGCGGTCGGCATTGTCTTCAAGGGCTCCGGCTTCTACCGCAACGACTCCCGCGGTTCCACGTCGAGCAGCAGCCCGGCGTCGAAGTCGTCCGGCTCCGCGCCGTCCAGCTCTTCGTCGTCCGACTCGAAGTCGTCGTCTTCGTCGGCGTCCTCGTCTTCCTCGTCGGGCTCCGCCAGCAGCTCCGCAGCCTGAGAAAGCATTCCCCGGGCCCTGCCGTCGTGCGACGGCAGGGCCTCAGGTGTTCCCCGCACCGGCTCCTCCGCGTTTTCGCAGCCAGCTAGTGTGCTCGTCATGGCGAACGCAGAAATCGGCGTAATCGGTGGCTCGGGCTTCTACTCGTTCCTCGACGACGTGACCGAGGTCCAGGTGGACACCCCCTATGGGCAGCCCAGCGACTCCCTCTTCCTCGGCGAGATCGCCGGCCGGCGGGTCGCCTTCCTGCCCAGGCACGGCCGCGGCCACCACCTGCCCCCGCACCGCATCAACTACCGCGCCAACCTCTGGGCCCTGCGCTCGGTCGGCGTCCGGCAGGTTCTCGGACCGTGCGCGGTGGGTGGGCTGCGCCCCGAGTACGGCCCGGGCACCCTGCTCGTACCGGACCAACTGGTGGACCGTACGAAGTCCAGGGCGCAGACGTACTTCGACGGGCTGCCGCTGCCTGGCGGCACGGTGCCCAACGTGGTGCACGTGTCCATGGCCGACCCCTACTGCCCCGCAGGTCGGGCCGCCGCGCTGAAGGCGGCACGAGGACGGGACTGGGAACCGGTGGACGGCGGCACGTTGGTCGTGGTCGAGGGACCGCGCTTCTCGACCCGCGCCGAATCGTTGTGGCACCAGGCTCAGGGCTGGTCAGTGGTGGGCATGACCGGGCATCCGGAGGCGGCGCTCGCCCGTGAACTGGAGCTGTGCTACACGTCGCTGACCCTGGTCACCGACCTGGACGCCGGCGCCGAGACCGGTGAGGGCGTCTCGCACGAGGAGGTGCTGCAGGTGTTCGCCGCCAATGTGGACCGACTGCGGGGTGTGCTGTTCGACGCGGTGGCGGCGCTGCCGGAAACAGAGGCGCGGGACTGCCTGTGCGTGAACGCGCTCGGCGGTATGGATCCGGGCTTCGAACTGCAGTGACGTAGGGGGATACAGGAGGCGGGGCGGCCGGGCAGGGCGGCTGTCGAAGGGAGCCGCCCTGTGGAGAACCAGGCGGCGGATCGAGCGGAGTTCCCCGTTCGGGTGGGCGAGTTGTCCGCAACCTGTCGGTAGTCCACCGGCTCCGGCGGGCTTCGGCGCGAGGCCTCATCGTGGCACCGCAAGCCGAATCCTTCGTCGCAGGCGGTGATCCTCATGCCTTTGACCTCGTCGTCCCCCACTCCGTCCGTGCCCTCTCCCCCGCACCCTCGCTCGCCCTTCGCGCCTCCCTTCCGCCTCCCGCGTCCGCTGGGCACGGATGCCCCGGCGACCTGCGAGGTCCCCCACTTCGCCCCGGTGCGCGTGCGGGGCGGGCGGTATCAGCTGCAACGTCTCGTACGACATCGCAGGCGAGCCCTCGCGGCCGGTCTCGCCGTGACGGCGGCAGCGCTCGTGGCGGCGGGGCCGCGGACCTCGACGGAAGAACCGCACCGCGCCGACCGGGCTCGCGGGCACCCGGTCACAGAGCCCGTACGACGGCAGCCAACGGTGGACATGGTGACGGCGCCGGTGCGGATCGCCGACGCCGCCACCGTCCGGCTGCTACAGCCCGGCGACCGGGTCGACGTCATCGCCGCCGAGGACCCGTCGACCGGAGGCGGCGCCCGGGTGCTCGCGCGCGGTGTGCGGGTGACGAAGGTCCCGGAGCCCTTGGAGGGTGCGGCCGAGAGCGGGGCACTCGTCGTGCTGTCGGTGCCGCGCACCATGGCGGCTCGGCTCGTCGGCGCAAGCGCCACGGCACGGCTGGCGGTGACGTTGTGCTGAGCCGCCTCGTCCGTTGTCTCGGCGGCCTGCTGCCAAGTCCCTTGATCGATCCGCGGAATTGGACACAATGGCCTCACCGTGCCGTAGGTTGCGGAGCGTTTCGTTCCACACCCTGTGCATGCGAGGAGAGTCCCCGAGGTGAGTGCGAAGAAGGAACCGAGCATCCTGCAGGGCTTCAAGGCCTTCCTGATGCGCGGGAACGTCGTCGATCTGGCGGTCGCGGTGGTCATCGGCGCCGCCTTCACGAACATCGTCAACTCGGTGGTGAAGGGGCTCATCAACCCGCTGGTGGGCGCGATCGGCACGCAGAGCCTGGACCACTACAGCTCCTGTCTCAAGGACCCGTGTGTGGTGAACGCGGACGGTTCGGTGAAGAGCGGTGTGCCGATCCTGTGGGGCACCGTCATCGGAGCCACGCTCACGTTCGTGATCACCGCGGCGGTGGTGTACTTCCTGATGGTGCTGCCGATGTCGAAGTACCTGGCACGGCAGGAGGCCCGCAAGAAGGCACGCGAGGGCACGCACGAGGTCATCGAGGTGACCGAGCTGGAGGTCCTCAAAGAGATCCGCGACGCGCTGGTCGCGCAGCGCGGGTCGGGGCACGACGAGCGCTAGCGGCGCTCCTGCGGGCGACTCAGAGGTGGTGGGGCGGCTTCTCGTCGAGGAAACGCTTCAGGTCGGCGGCGCTGTCGCCGTCCGAGCGATCGCCCCACCCGCGGTCGGTGTCGTCCGAGGACTGCTGGTTCAGCGGGTCGTCGAAGACCAGCGCGGGCTTCGGGTCACGCGGCTCGGATTCGGGGGCGGTGCTCATGCCTCAAGGGTACGTCCCCGACCCGGACGGCCCCGCAGAACTGTCTCGGCAGGCGCGTGCGGCTGCCCGCCCGAGCAGCCGCAGGGCACGGGTTCAGACCACGGACAGGCCCTGGGCCGCGAACACGTCCCGGGCCAGGGCAACACGGGTTACAGCGGCCGATGGACATGGCGGCACCGTTCTGCTCCTCGACCGCGCCGAGACAGGCGAAGGACAGCCACTGGACTGCTTTGCGGCCAGGACAGGCGGGGCCGGAGATCTCGTAACCGTAGGACAGGGCCACGGGCCTGAGTTCTTCGAGGGCCCGGATCTGCTCGCTGACTTCCTCGCGTTCCTGGATGAGCTGCGCCGTCGGCCATTCGGCGTCGAGGAGAACCTTGACCGCCTGTTCGGCCGCTATGAGCCGGTCGACGCCGTAGAGGGCGACGCGACGGTAGCCGCCGATGATGCGACCGCGGACGTAGGCGTCGGGCAGGCCCGTGATGATGCCGCAGGAGCGGCAGGCGCGGATCTCGGGCGTGAACGCGTCGAAGACACCGTCGTTGTAAGTCTTGCGGGTCTTGGTGTAGGTCTCCCGGACGCCAGGGTCGGGCTCGTACCCGTAGGCCTTCGGAGTGCCGTCGACCATCCGCCGGCCGCCGCCCGGCATGACGTCCCGCCCGGGCGGCGCGTCGGTCTGCATGCGGACGATCAGGTCGGGGTCGGGGTCGACGTAGCCGGGGGCGAAGGCGTCGGTGCGGGACGGGGTCGTCAGGTCGACGTCGTGGAAGCCGCGTTCGATCTCCTCGGGGAACGTCGCGAGGAGACCGTTCCAGACCCGGGTGGTGCGCTCCGCGGGTCCGGCGAGGAAAGAGGCGTCGCCGCCGTGGGGGGTGCAGTTGCGCTGGACGAAGTCGCGGACGTCGACGGTGTCGCGACAGCAGCCGTCCCGGAAGCCGGCCCAGGCGTCCCAGCGCGCCGGGGGCTCGCCCGTCGTGTCTTCCGCCGCGGTCGCCGTGATGATTTCCGCAGGCGTGGCTGTCCTGACCCGCACCTTCAGCATCAGGTGGTCGCTACGGAGCCACTGCACGCCCGCGAGGACCTGCCCGGGCACCGCGTCGGTCCCCGAACGATGCCCGAAAGCCCCATGGCCCGCCAGGCGAAGCGGGAAAGAGGGCGCCCGACCTGGGGTTCACACCGGGACTTTGGCTATTTGTCCATTTGTGAACCTGTTCACAAGATTTTGTCGCGGTTTTCTGCTGTCCTGGGAGGCATGACGTCCAGTTCCGCTCCGGCGCCCGCCTCACCGGGCGCACAGCAGTCCCAGGGGCTCCTGCGGCGGCTCACCGCGCGCGGGCGCGACGAGGCGCATCGGGTTTCCTCCCCGCTGGAGCTCTTCTTCGACCTGTGTTTCGTCGTGGCCATCGCGCAGGCGGGCGTGCAACTCGTGCACGCAGTGGCCGAGGGGCACGCGGGCGACGGAATCCTGAACTACGCGATGGTGTTCTTCGCCATCTGGTGGGCCTGGATGAACTTCACCTGGTTCGCCTCGGCGTACGACAACGACGACGCGCTCTACCGGGTCGTCACCCTGGTCCAGATCGCCGGCGTGCTGGTTCTGGCCGCGGGCGTCTCCCAGGCGTTCGAGCACCACAACTACCTGATGGTCTGGCTGGGCTACCTGATCATGCGGTTGGCGATCGTCACACAGTGGCTGAGAGCGGCGAGATCGGCCGAGGGCGCGGAGAGAACCGCGGCGCTCAGATACGTGGGTGGTGTGCTGTTGTGCCAGGTCGGCTGGCTGGGACTGGTACTGCTGCCCGCGCCCGCCCGGCCCTGGACGTTCCTGGTGATGGCGATCGCGGAGCTGTGTGTGCCGCTGTACGCAGAGAAGGGCCACGAGACGGCATGGCACCCACACCACATCGCCGAGCGGTACGGCCTGTTCACGATCATCGTGCTCGGTGAGAGCATCGCCGCAGCCACGGTCGCCGTGAAGTCCGCGGTGGACGAGCACGACGCGCTGAGTGAGCTGCTGCCGATCGCGGCAGGCGGCCTGCTGATCGTTTTCTCCGCGTGGTGGATCTATTTCGTGGTGCCCATCCACGGGCACCTGCGCTCCAACGAACAGGCGTTCCTCTGGGGTTACGGCCACTATCTGATCTTCGCGTCGGCAGCTGCGATCGGCTCGGGCCTGGAAGTGGCGGTGGAGCAGACGGTCGGCAAGGCGCACATCTCGACGCTGTCCGCCTCAGCGGCCGTGACCCTGCCGACGGCGCTGTATCTGCTGACGGTGTGGGCCCTGCACTCGCGCCACTTCAAGGTCGGCATCACCCAGCAGCTGGTGCTTCCGGTCACGGCACTGCTGGTGATCTGCTGCACCTTCCTGGGCGATTGGGCGGTGTTCGCCGCGGGGCTCGTGTCGGCGGCAGCGGTGGCGACCGGGGTGACGCTCACGGCGCGCACGGTCGCCCACGAGCGGCACGGGAGCGCCTCGGCGCCGGCCTCCTGACTCCTGCGGGCGCGTCCTACGGGTGGGCAAGACTGGCCCCATGACAGTTGACGCATTGACGGATGTCGCCGGGCTCCGGGTGGGACACGCCACCCTCAGCGGGGACGGCTGGCTCACCGGCACCACGGTCGTCCTCGCGCCCGAGGGCGGCGCCGCCGCTGCCGTGGACGTGCGCGGGGGCGGGCCCGGCACCAAGGAGACCGATGCCCTCGACCCGCGCAACGTGGTGCAGAGGGTCGACGCCGTCGTGCTGACCGGAGGCAGCGCGTACGGGCTCGACGCGGCATCCGGGGTCATGGCCTGGCTCGAGGAGCGGGGGCGCGGGGTGCCGGTCGGGACGGAGCCGACCCACGTCGTGCCGGTGGTCCCCGCCGCGTGCGTCTTCGACCTGGGGCGGGGCGGGAACTTCCACGCCCGCCCGGACGCGGCGACAGGGCGCGCGGCGGTCGAGGCGGCCGCGGCGAGCACGCAGGGGGCGCGGGTGCCGGAGGGGTGCGTGGGTGCTGGTACCGGCACCGTGGCGGGAGGAATCAAGGGCGGGGTGGGGACTGCGAGCACGGTCCTCGACTCGGGAGTCACCGTGGCCGCGCTCGTCGTCGTGAATGCCGCGGGGGCCGTCGTGGATCCCGAAACGGGCGTGCTGTACGGGGAGTTGTTCCAGGGGCGCGTGGAGTATCCGGAGGCGCGTGTGCACGAGGCCGCACGCCGACGACTCGACGCGGCTGCTTCGAGGAACTCGCCCCCGCCGCTGAACACGACGCTCGCGGTGGTCGCGACCGACGCGGACCTCACCAAGGCGCAGGCACAAAAGGTGGCGGGCACAGCGCACGACGGCATCGCGCGCGCCGTGCGGCCGGTGCACCTTCTGCACGACGGTGACACGGTGTTCGCGCTGGCGACCGGCGCGCGCCCGCTCGGCAGCGAGCACCCCTTGGCGCTCAACGACATCCTCGCGGCCGCCGCGGACCTCGTGACGCGCGCGATCGTACGTGCCGTGCACGCCGCCGAGTCGGTCGACGGGCCGGGGGGAGTGTGGCCGTCGTACGGGGAGTTGTACGGGAAGCGATAGGTACGGGGCCGGGTGGAAGGCGGGGCGCTCTGCCTGTGTGCGCACGGCGCCCGGAAGGGGCGCGCGCCTGCCCGGACGCGAGCCCTGGGGGTTCGGATTGTCGCGGTTCTGTCACGTGATGGCGTTCACGAAGGCTGGAGGGAACCCTCCCCGGCACCAGGGCCCTCTTTCATCACGCACTGGAACGGATCACGCGCATCACACGAACTTGGAGCAGCCCGTGACAACGCCGGACATTACAGCGCGGCGCGCACTGGGGGCCTGTGCCGCCCTGATGGTCGGCGCCCTCACCCTGACCGCTTGCGGCGGCAGCGCCAACGCGACGAACGACGACGGCAAGGGCGGCAAGGACTCGCCCAAGACGTCGGCGGCGAAGATAGTGATCTCGGCCAAGGACGGTTCGACCGGCGCGTCCATCAACGCGACCGGCGTGAAGGTCAGCGACGGCAAGCTGACGGACGTGAAGATGGCCGTGGCGGGGTCGGGTCAGGCGGTGCAGGGGGCCGTATCGGCGGACGGCAGCAGCTGGAAGCCGAAGCAGCAGCTGGAACGCGGCACCAAGTACGAGATCAACGTGACTGCGAAGGACGCGGGCGGGCGTACAGCGGCGGCCAACTCCATCTTCACCACCGTCACCTCGGCGAACAGCTTCATCGGTACCTACACGCCCGACAACGGCTCGACGGTCGGAGTCGGCATGCCGGTGTCGTTCACCTTCGACAAGTCCATCACCGACAAGAAGACCGTGCAGTCGCACATCACGGTCAACTCCAGCAGCGGGCAGCAGGTGGTCGGACACTGGTTCGGGGACCGGCGACTGGACTTCCGGCCGCAGGACTACTGGAAGGCCGGCTCCAAGGTCACGATGAAGATCGACCTGGACGGGGTGCAGGGCGCGAACGGCGCGTACGGCGTACAGAAGAAGACGGTGACCTTCACCGTCGGGCGCTCGCAGGTCTCCACTGTCGACGCCAACACGCAGACCATGACGGTGGTGCGGGACGGCAAGACGATCAAGTCGGTGCCGATCTCCGCGGGCAGCCCGCAGCACACCACGTACAACGGGCAGATGGTGATCTCCGAGAAGTTCGTGCAGACCCGCATGAACGGCTCGACGGTCGGCTTCGGCGGGGAGTACGACATCCCGGACGTGCCGCACGCGATGCGACTGACTTCGTCCGGCACGTTCATCCATGGCAACTACTGGTACAACAAGGGCAACCCGCCCTTCGGCCGGCAGGGCACCAGCCACGGCTGCGTCGGCCTGGCGGACGTGCAGGGTGCGCAGGGCGACACGATGGCCAAGTGGTTCTACGACAGCACGCTCATCGGGGACGTCGTGATCGTGAAGAACTCTCCGGACACGACGGTGGCCCCCGACAACGGGCTCAACGGCTGGAACATGTCGTGGAGCGCCTGGTCCGCCGGAAGTGCTGTCTGACCGGCCGCTTTTGACGGAATGTGGAGCCGCGCGGGAACTTCTCGCGCGGTCTTCACGTTTTCCCGGCAGACGTTTTCTCGGTTCCCGGACATGATGTCCGACCGAGGGGCTACGGTATGCACCCACTAGGTGACATGCAGCAACGCCGGGAGAAGCCTTGAGCGTTCCGTACGAGACGGCAGCGTACGAACCAGCCGAGTCGCCCGAGTCTCCGGAGGAGCATCTCGCGCGACTCCTCGGCCGTGCCCTGAACTCCTTCGAGCTGCCCGACGACGTGATACGGCGGATCGACTGCGCGCTGGCGCACGACAGTTCCCTGCACTCCGCCCACCACAGTGCGGGGCTGCACCGCGAGACGTACCGGCACACCTGGCTGCTGACCGACGGCTCAGCGGTGACCCTGTGGGAGCTCGTTCACAACCCCGCACCGGGTGGTGACGCGCAGCACGAGGTGTACGTCGACGAGGAGGAGCTGCACACCGCCACCGCGCGGCTCGCGCTGCCGTCGGACACGCCGGACTTCGAACTGCCGGTACTGATGCAGCTGTCCGCGATTCCCGAGCCCCGACACGTGTATCTCCCGGACGACTCAGCGGATCACGCGCGCCGACTGCTGCGCCGGGCGGAGAACCCCGACCATCCGGGCGCGGCGATGGCGGCGCTGCTGGCGACGGCATCCGCGCACGAGATCACCCAGGCGTTCGGGCGGCCCGGACGAGCCGGTCGGGCGGGGCTGAGCTTCGCGCTGTACGAGCACGCGTTCCTGTTGCCGGACGGCCGGGAGGTCTCCCTGTGGGAGGTCGAGCACACGGCCACACCCGACGGGCGGCACATGTGCGAGGTCTACACGACGGAGGACGAAGCCCGGCACGCCATGGAGCGGCGCGCGGCGCGGCAGGCCTAGCTCGGGCGGGGCTTCGGCGCTCTCGCCCGTCAGCGGCCGTCGAGTCGTCGCACCAGGCCCGTGAAGGCGTCCTGTTCCGCCGGGGTCAGTTCGACAGACTCCTGCGGGGGGCCGACCTGGCGCTGGTGCGGGAGGGCCGGCAGAGCGGCGGCGGCATGCCATTCGACAGCGGCCTCGACGCGGGAGCGGCGCAGCAGGCGCATCACGACGACGGCCCAAGCGAGGCCCGCCACGGTGAGGACGGCCATGCCGATCAGCTGAAGGAGCGAGACGTGCTCAGGCATGCGCCCCAGTAGACACCACGGTCCGGGACTTTGGCCCCGGACCGTGACGTATCTCGCAGGTGCCGTGAACAACTCACAGCTCACCAAAGGGACAAGAGGCGGCGGCACCCGTCAGGCGGCCACCGGCTGCTTCGTCTCCTTCGTCCCGGTGGCCGCACCAGCGGCGGGGCCGGCGGCCGTGGTTTCCGGGGTCTGCTTGCGCATGCCCTTGAGGAGGACGACCAGGGCTGTGGTGACGCACACGCCGGCCGCGATGGCGATCAGGTAGAGGAACGGGTTGCCGATCAGCGGGACCACGAAGATGCCTCCGTGCGGGGCGCGCAGGGTGGCACCGAAGCCCATCGAGAGGGCGCCGGTGATCGCGCCGCCCACCATGGCGGACGGGATGACCCGCAGCGGATCCGCCGCGGCGAACGGGATGGCGCCCTCGGAGATGAAGGAGGCGCCCAGCACCCAGGCAGCCTTGCCGTTCTCGCGCTCGGTCTGTGTGAAGAGCCTCCCGCGGACCGTCGTCGCCAGGGCCATGGCCAGCGGCGGGACCATGCCGGCCGCCATGACCGCAGCCATGATCTTCATCGCGGAGTCGCTCGGGCTGGCGACCGCGATGCCGGCCGTGGCGAAGGTGTAGGCCACCTTGTTGACCGGACCGCCCAGGTCGAAGCACATCATCAGGCCGAGCAGGGCGCCGAGCAGGATGGCGTTGCTGCCGGTGAGGCCGTTGAGCCAGTCGGTCATGCCCTTCTGGGCGGAGGCGATGGGCTTGCCGATCACGACGAACATCAGGAAGCCGACGATCGCCGACGAGATCAGCGGGATCACCACCACCGGCATGATCCCGCGCAACGCCGCCGGGATGTTGACCTTCTGGATCGCCATCACCACACCACCGGCGATGAGACCGGCCGCGAGGCCGCCCAGGAACCCGGCGTTGATCGTGAACGCGATCGCGCCACCGACGAAGCCGGGGACCAGGCCTGGCCTGTCGGCCATGCCGTAGGCGATGTAGCCGGCCAGGACCGGGATGAGGAAGTTGAAGGACACCAGGCCGATCTGGAACAGCAGCGCGCCCCAGCTGCCGGTCTGGGTCCATACGAAGTGCTCCATGACCGACGGCGCCTTGTTGACCCTCCAGCCGCCGATCGCGAAACCGAGGGCGATCAGGAGGCCGCCGGCGGCGACGAACGGAACCATGTAGCTCACGCCGGACATCAACCACTTGCGGAGCTTGGTGCCGTAGCCCTCGGCGGAGTCGCCCGTGCGCTCGACCGGCGTGCCGCCGGACGCGGACGCCGGCGCGCTGATCTCGCCGCGCGCCGCCTTCCCGCGGACCTCCGCGATGAGATCGGCGGGGCGGTTGATGCCCGCCTTCACACCGACGTCGACCGTCGGCTTGCCCGCGAAGCGGTCCTTGTCGCGTACGGGGACGTCGTGCGCGAAGATCACGCCGTCCGCAGCCGAGATCACCGCCGGGTCGAGCCGGGTGAAACCGGCCGAGCCCTGCGTCTCGACGCTCAGCTCGACGCCCGCCTCGCGGCCCGCGTTCTCCAGCGACTCGGCGGCCATGTAGGTGTGGGCGATACCGGTCGGGCAAGAGGTGACGGCGACGACACGGAAGGGGCGTTCGCCGGAGCCGGAGCCGGCGTCCGCGTCGGATCCCGAGTCGGCGCCGGGGTGCGCGGTGGTTGCCTGCGCCGTGGCGCTCGCGCCTGGCGCGTGCGCCGTACTGCCCGCTGCGGCGTCGGCGGAGGCCGCCCCCGGCGCCGCAGCGGTGTCTTCGGAGGCGCCCACGGCGCCCTGGACAGCGCTCGAAGTTCCCTGCGCGCCCCCGGCGTCGGCGCCAGCTCCGGCGCCCGCCGCGCCACCCGCGCCCTCAGCAGCGCCCTCACCTGCGCCCACTGCGCCCTCCGCGCCCTCCGCCGACGGCGCCTTCTCCGACTCCTCCCCGCGGATCAACGCCGCTGCCGTCCCCGCGTCGGCCGCCGACCGCAAGGCGTCCGTGAACTCGGTGTTCATCAGCTGCCGGGCGAGCGACGAAAGGATCGTCAGGTGGGCGTCGTCGGCGCCGGCCGGGGCCGCGATCAGGAAGATCAGGTCGGCGGGACCGTCCGCCGCGCCGAAGTCGATGCCGGCGGCGCTGCGGCCGAAGGCGAGCGTCGGCTCGGTGACGTGGGGGCTGCGGCAGTGCGGGATGCCGATGCCGCCGTCGAGGCCGGTCGGCATCTGGGCCTCTCGGGCGGCCACATCGGCGAGGAAGCCCTCCAGGTCGGTCACCCGGCCCTGGGCCACCATGCGCTCGGCGAGGGCGCGCGCCGCTGCTTCCTTGGAGTCGGCGGACAGGTCGAGGTCGACCAGGTCCGCGGTGATCATGTCGCTCATCGCGGGCTCCTATGCACGCGTATCGCCCGGGGAGTGGGGTGGGCGGGGGTGGGGACGGGGGTGCCGTGGGGGGAGTCGGCGGGTTGGGCGGAGGCGGGGCCGGGGAGACCCCGCCTCCTGGGGGCGGCAGAGCGGCTCAGGGTGCCCTGCCGACCCGCGGACGCGACGAGTAACGGGGAGCCTCGCCGCTTCATGGCCGATGGTCGGAGCGGGACCGACCGCCTGGCCGTAGGGATGTGGACGACGTTCATGACACCGGCTCCGTCAGTTCGCGGTCGACCGGGACGTCGGCCGTGACCGTCACCGCGGCCGGGTCCAGGTCGGCGGGGGTCGGCATCTCACTGCCCGGAAGCTGGACGGCGGCGGCGCCGTGGGCGACGGCGGAGGCGAGGGCGTCCGGGCCGCTGCCGCCGGCGATCAGGAAGCCCGCGAGGGAGGAGTCGCCGGCGCCCACGTTGCTGCGCACGGTGTCGACGCTCGCGCTGCCGAACCAGGCGCCGTCGTCGTCCACGAGCAGCTGCCCGTCGGCGCCCAGGCTCGCGAGCACGGCGCGCGCGCCCATCGCGCGCAACTCCTCGGCCGCCTTCACCGCGTCGCCCACGGTCGCCAGGGGGCGCCCGACCGCTTCCGCGAGCTCCTCGGCGTTCGGCTTCACCACGTCGGGCCGCGCGCGCAGCGCCTCAAGGAGCGCACGCCCCGAGGTGTCCAGGGCAATACGTGCGCCCCCGGCGTGCGCCCGCGTGACGACGTCGGCGTACCACGAGGGCGCGAGCCCCTGAGGCAGGCTCCCGCAGCACGCGATCCATTCGGCATGCCCGGACTGTTCGTGGACGGTCTCCAGGAGGAGTTCCTGTTCGGCCGGCGACAGCTCCGGGCCCGGAGCGTTGATCTTCGTGAGCACCCCGTCCGCCTCCGCGAGAGCGATGTTGGAGCGGGTGGCACCGGCGACCGGGACCGGCGCGACCTCGATGCCCTGCGCGTCGAGCAGATCGGCAACGAGCGCCCCCGGCGCACCACCCAGGGGCAGCACGGCAACCGTGCGCCGTCCGGCGGCTGCGACGGCGCGCGAGACGTTCACACCCTTGCCGCCGGGGTCCATGCGCTCGGTCTCGGCCCTGATGACCTCGCCGCGCTTCAGCTTCTGGACCTCGTAGGTGCGGTCGAGGGACGGGTTGGGGGTGACGGTGAGGATCATGCGCGCACTACTTCCGTGCCACCGCGCTCGATCGCGGCGGCGTCTTCGGGGCTCAGCCCGCTGTCGGTGATCAGCAGGTCCACGTCGCTCAGGTCGCCGAAGCGGGCGAAGTGCTCCTGGCAGTGCTTGGACGAGTCGGCGAGGAGGACGACTCGGCGGGCGGCGGCGACGGCCGCGCGCTTGACCGCGGCCTCGGCCAGGTCGGGGGTGGTCAGACCGTGCTCGGCGGAGAATCCGTTGGCGGCGACGAACAGGACGTCGGCGCGGATCTCGGCGTACGCGCGGAGCGCCCAGGCGTCCACGGCGGCGCGCGTGCGGTGCCGTACGCGCCCCCCGACCAGGTGGAGCTGGATGCCCGGGTGGTCGGCCAGGCGGGCGGCGATCGGCAGGCTGTGTGTGACGACAGTGAGGGAGGCCTCCAGGGGGATGGCCGCGGCCATCCGGGCCACCGTCGTGCCGGCGTCGAGGACCATCGTGCCTTCGGTGGGCAGTTCGGCGAGGGCGGCCTTGGCGATGCGGTCCTTCTCGTCGGCGGCGGTGGACTCGCGTTCGGTGAGGTCCGGTTCGAAGTCGAGGCGGCCGACCGGGATGGCGCCGCCGTGCACCCGGCGGACGAGGCCGGCGCGGTCGAGGGCCTTCAGATCCCGACGGATCGTTTCCGCAGTGACCTGGAACTCCTCGGCCAGTGACAGCACGTCCACCCGGCCGCCGTCACGGGCGATCCGGAGGATCTCCTGCTGCCGCTCCGGTGCGTACATGTCCCTTCGCCTCCGAGTCATTTCTCGCTCATGCCCGAACGTGTGGTTTCGCTTGGAGGCTACGCTCGGATTTCCGGAAAGTAAACAGGTTCGGACTCGAAACGGGCATGAACGGACTGCGTAGCTCGCCCCTGCGGGCAGGCATGCAGAAGGCCCGGTACCACCAGGTACCGGGCCTTTCCTCAGCAGGGCTCAGCAGCAGGGCTCAGCGGCAGTGCTCGCCGGCTGCGCTCAGTGCACCAGCTCGCGCTCCTCGTCCTCCATGGAGAGCTGCTCACCGGCGCCCTCGCCGCCGCCTTCCAGGTGCTGGGCCGACCGCTTCGGCAGGGCGAACATCAGGAGGAAGATCACGCCCATCACTCCGGCCACCCACCACAGGGCGTGCTGGAAGCCGTTCACGAAGGCGGGGCCCACCTGGGCGGGGGTCAGCCGGTCGCCGATCACACCGAAGAACACCACCGAGACCAGCCCGAGGCCGAGCGCGTTGCCCAT
This sequence comes from Streptomyces sp. NPDC005728, assembly GCF_040630895.1. Classification (NCBI taxonomy): domain Bacteria; kingdom Bacillati; phylum Actinomycetota; class Actinomycetes; order Kitasatosporales; family Streptomycetaceae; genus Streptomyces; species Streptomyces sp. NPDC005728. The sequence continues at coordinate 249,989 of NZ_JBEXYL010000003.1, read as the reverse complement.
CTGCTGCACGGTGTTGATCAGGCCGGACGCCGAGCCGGCGTGCTCCTGCGGCACCCCCGAGAGCACCGCGTCCGTCAGCGGGGCGACGATCAGGCCCATGCCGACCCCCATCACGACGAGCGGGAGGGCCATCTGCCAGGAGGCGATGCCGAGGCCGTAGCGGTGGGATTCCCAGAGGTAGACGAGGACGCCCGCCGCCATCACCAGCGCGCCCGCCTGGAGCACCTTGCGGCCGAAGCGCGGGACCAGCTTCTGCACGGACATGCCGGCCGCCGTCGAGACCGCGAGGGAGAACGGCACGCCGGTCAGGCCGGCCCGCAGCGGCCTCCACCCCAGCCCCACCTGCATGTACAGCGTCCAGACCAGGAAGAAGATACCGAGCGCGACACCGAAGACGGTCTGTACGGCGATGCCGGCGGCGAAGCTCTTCACGCGGAACAGCGACAGCTCGATCAGCGGGGAGCCGTCCCGGACCGCCTTGCGCCGCTCGTACGCCACCAGCGCCGCGAAGACGACGAGCGCGCCGGCCATCGACACGTACCCCCACAGCGGCCAGCCCAGCTCACGGCCGCGGGTGAGCGGGTAGAGCAGCATCAGCAGGCCCAGCGTCACCAGCGCGACACCGACGAGGTCCAGCTTCAGCGCCTTCGGCGCGCGGGACTCGGTGATGTAGCGGCGGCCGAGGAGGAAGGCGGCGATGCCGACGGGGAGGTTGATCAGGAAGATCGGGCGCCATTCGAGCCCGAACAGGTTCCACTCCGTCAGCAGGGCACCGAGCAGCGGGCCGGAGACCGCGCCCAGGCCGACGACCGCGCCGAAGAGGCCGAAGACCTTGCCGCGCTCGTGGGCGGGGAAGGTGGCGTGCACGATCGACAGGACCTGCGGAACCATCATCGCCGCCATGCCGCCCTGAAGGAAGCGGGAGGCGACCAGCATCTCCGGGTTCGCGGCGAAGCCGCACAGGGCGGAGGCCAGGGTGAAGCCGCCGACGCCGATGAGGAACATCCGGCGGCGGCCGTGGATGTCGCCGAGCCGGCCGCCCGTGATCAGGCCGGCGGCGAAGGCCAGGGCGTATCCCGCGGTTATCCACTGGATCTGGCTGAAGGAGGCGCCCTCGTGCTGCTTGATCGAGGGGATCGCGATGTTGACGATCGTGACGTCGACGAGGTCCATGAAGGCCGCGGTCATCACGATCGCGAGCGCGAACCAGCGGCGGCGGTCGCCTGGGTCCTGCTGAGTGCTGAGGGTCTGTTCCGTGGAGGTCATGCGTCCACGCTAGAACCCCATTAGGTCAGATCGTGTCCTATTTCTGCGGCATGCTCGAAGGTATGACGACGGACACTCCGGCTCGGCTCCTTCAGCTGCTCTCCCTCCTCCAGACACCGCGCGAGTGGCCCGGTGGCGAGCTGTCCGACCGGCTCGGGGTGTCCCGCCGTACCGTGCGGCGGGACATCGACCGGCTGCGGGAGCTGGGCTATCCCGTGCAGGCCACGAAGGGCGCCGACGGCGGGTACCGGCTGGTCGCGGGGAAGGCCATGCCACCGCTGGTCCTCGACGACGAGGAGGCGGTGGCGATCGCGGTCGGGCTGCGGGCCGGGGCCGGGCACGCGGTGGAGGGGGTGGACGAGGCGTCGGTGCGGGCGCTCGCGAAGCTGGAGCAGGTGCTGCCGGCGCGGTTGCGGCACCGGGTGTCGACGCTTCAGGCTGCGACGACGGCGCTGACCAGTGGGGACGGGGCGAGTATCGCGCCGGAGACGCTGACCGTGATGGCGTCGACGGTGGCGGGGCGGGAGCGGCTGCGGTTCGCCTACCGGGACAAGGACGGCAGTGAGTCGCGGCGGCTGACCGAGCCGCATCGGCTGGTCTCGACGGGACAGCGGTGGTACCTCGTCGCGTACGACCTCGGGCGCGAGGACTGGCGGACGTTCCGGGTGGACCGGGTACGGGAGCCGTTCGCAACCGGTGTGCGGTTCGCTCCGCGTGAGCTGCCGGCGGGGAGTGCGGCGGAGTATCTGCGGCGGTCGATTCGGCGGCGGCGGCAGGAGACGTACGAGTTCGAGGTGCGGTTCGCCGGGTCGGTGGAGGTGGTGTCCGCCGAGGTGCCGGGGTGGGTGGGGGTGCCGGAGGCGGACGGGGCGGGTGGGTGCGTGTTGCGGGGGAGCAGCGGGGAGGCGGTGGAGTGGCTGGCGGTGCGGTTGGCGATGGTGGGGTGTGAGTTTGAGGTTCGGGGGCCGGGTGAGCTGGTGGAGTGTGTACGGGAGTTGGGTGGGCGGTTGAGTCGGGCGGGGGCGCGGGGCGTGTAGGCGGGGTTCGGGTGCGTGGTGCTGGGGCTGGGGCTGAGCGGGGGTCGGCTTCAGGTGCCCGGCGCTGTGGCTGGGCCGAGGTCGGCTTCAGGCGCCCAGTGCTGCGGCTGGGCGGGGGTGGGTTTCGCCTGCCCACGCTGGCGGGGTGCCGCTGGGCCCACCCGGGCCGCCCCAAGCGGCACGACTGCCCGCAGCTCCGTACGTCAGCCGCTGCCCGGTCGGCACCACCCCAGCTACGTACGCCGCGTAGGGCCAGCCGGATCGCCTTCCTACTCCCCTTCGCCCTCTCCCGCTCCCGCTCCCGCTCCCGCTCCCGCTCCCGCTCCCCACTCGAACCCCCGCAGGGCTTCCAGGTTGTGCAGGGCAAGGGCCGCTGGGCCGTTGGGGCCTGTGGGTGGAGAGGTGGTGGTGGACCAGGATTCGACGGCTACGCGGATGGCGGCGCCGGCCACCGCCGCTGCGAAGCGGAGAAGTGGGGGGACGGGCGGGGGCATCGACGGGTCGTGGGCAACGTTGTCTTCCGCGGCGGCGGCCCGGGGTTCGCCTGCGGGCTGCGGCAAGCGCTCCGCCAGGACCCGTGCCAGCTCTCCCTCCGAGGCCTGGCAGACCTCCGCCCAGACCTTGCGCAGGGCGGGGCTCGCGTCGGCCAGGTGGATGAGGGTGCGGACCCACTCCCAGGACGCCGCCGAGACGCCGACGCCGGGAGTGAGGGTGTGCTGGACCGCGTGGCTCAGGGCTTCCGGGACGGTGAGCGTGGGCGGGGCCTCGCGGACCGCTTGGGTCCAGCGCTGGGCGCCGGCCGCGTAGAGGGGGGCCACGGCCTCCTCCTTGGAGGCGAAGTAGCGGTAGAACGTGCGCGGGGCGATGCCCGCCGCCTGGGCGATGTCCTCGGCGCGGGTGGCGCGCAGGCCCTGGCGGACGAAGAGGGCGGCTGCAGCGCGGGCGATCTCCATGCGGGTCTCCGCCTTGCGGCGTTCGGTGAGGGACGCCGGAGAGGAGGCGGAAACTGGCTGGTGGGCGGTGTTGCCGGTGGTGCTGGGGGTGCTCACCTCGGCAGGCTATGCCGATGTGGCAGAATCTGCCATCCGGCGGGCCACCCCGGGGTTCAGGTACGGGGTGGCCCGCCGCTTCAGCGTGAGGCCGCCCAGCCACCAGCAGAAAGCAAAAAGCCGGGCTCCGGCGCCTGGGGGGGGTAGGCGCCGAAGCCCGGCTCGGGGAAGGTCCCGCCGCCGGGGGGGGGTGGCGTCGGGACGTGGCTCATAACGTGGGTCGGATCACTCACTGGCGAGTCGGATCAGGTGTTGACCGAACAGGGTGCCGGCTGAACCAGGTCTCGGCCGAACGGCGGAGCGTATGTCAGCCGGTCGGTTACCGACCGGCCGGATGGGTCACACCGAGCAAGCAGTACTTCCACGGTGGGTACTACCGCGGGCGGTCCTACCGCTCAGCCGTACCGAGTCCTCGTGCAGCCAGGTCGTGCGACGTGCTCGTCGTGCCAGGTGTGGGGTGTCTGCGAAGGGTGGGAGTGCGGGCCCGGGGCCCCAACTCCTGGGCCCTGAAGGGTTGTTCCCTCGAACCCCGGAGTTGAAGCGGCGGTAGTGCGCCATGTTTGCGCCGTCTTTCGCCACTGGGCGTACGCGGTCGTACACGGCTGTACGCACTCGTACGCGCACGTACACGATCCGCTCCGCCCCTGTCCTCTTCGATCCACTCCGGTCCGATCCACTCCGGTCCGGTCCGCTTACGCCGCCGCGTCGAAGCCGGTGCCCCGCGCCAGCTTCTTCAGTTCGAGCAGCGCGTGCTTCTCGATCTGCCGGATGCGCTCGCGCGTCAGACCGTGCTCCTTGCCGACCTCCGTCAGGGTGCGCTCGCGGCCGTCCTCGATGCCGTACCGCATCTTGATGATGGAGGCCGTGCGCTGGTCCAGGCGGCCGATGAGGTCGTCCAGCTCCTCACTGCGGAGCAGCGTCAGCACCGACTGCTCCGGCGACACCGCCGAGGTGTCCTCCAGGAGGTCGCCGAACTGCGTCTCCCCCTCGTCGTCCACCGACATGTTCAGCGACACCGGGTCACGGGCCCAGTCGAGCACGTCGATCACGCGATCCGGCGTCGAGCCCAGCTCGGCGGCGATCTCCGCGGGCTCCGGGTCGCGCCCGTGCTCGCGGTTGAACTCCCGCTGCACACGGCGGATGCGGCCCAGCTCCTCCACGAGGTGGACGGGAAGCCGGATCGTGCGGGACTGGTCGGCGATGGAGCGGGTGATGGCCTGGCGGATCCACCAGGTGGCGTACGTCGAGAACTTGAAGCCCTTGCGGTAGTCGAACTTCTCGACGGCGCGCACCAGACCGGCGTTGCCCTCCTGGACGAGGTCGAGGAGCGGCAGACCGGCGCGCGGGTAGCGCCGGGCCACGGCCACGACCAGGCGGAGGTTGGAGCGGATGAAGACGTCCTTGGCCCGCTCGCCGGCGGCGACCAGGGCCTCCAGCTCCTCGCGCGTGGCGTCCGTCTTGGACTCCTCCTCGCCGTCGAGGACCTGCCGCGCGAACACACCCGCCTCGATGGTCTGGGACAGCTCGACTTCCTTGGCGGCGTCGAGCAGCGGCGTACGCGCGATCTCGTCGAGGTACATGCCGACCAGGTCACGGTCGGCGATCTCGCCGCCGTGGACGCGAACACTGCTTGCCGAGTCGGCCGTCTCGCCAGTGGCGGACTTACGACGGGCGACGGCACGGGTTGCCATGCGTGCTCCCTTGCGATGGTGGGCTGGCGGGTGGTCCTAACGAACGCTCGGCTTCCCGAGGACTGTCTCTGGGACTCTCCTCGAGTGCCCTGCATCCGTGGGAAACAACGACTGGAATCCGGACAGAATTCCCAACCCGCGCCCCTATTTTTCTGATCATGCAGTACCCTGTCCGCCACATGGGAGGCGTGATGTCGTCCGCACATACAGAGGTGCAGGTCAGGCCAGGAGTCGAGGCAGATCTCGATGCCCTCACGGCCCTCTACAACCACTACGTACGTGAGACGCCCATCACGTTCGACACGGCGGTCTTCACTGCGGAAGAGCGCCGCCCTTGGCTGCTCTCCCACCCGGAAGACGGCCCGTACCGCCTCATGGTTGCCACGGACAGGGACTCTCAGCAGATTCTGGGGTACGTCACATCCAGCCCTTACCGGCCGAAGCCCGCGTACGCGACATCCGTGGAGACTTCGGTGTACGTGGCCCCGGACGCCGGCCGCCGCGGGATCGGCACCCTGCTCTACGACGCCCTCTTCAAGGCCCTGGCCGAGGAGGACGTGCACCGCGCCTACGCCGGCATCGCCCAGCCCAACGAGGCCTCCGAGCAGCTGCACGCACGCTTCGGCTTCCGGCACGTCGGCACCTATCGCGAAGTCGGGCGCAAGTTCGGCCGTTACTGGGACGTGGCCTGGTACGAGAAGGACCTCTAGCCCATGGACGGCCCACGAACAGCCCACGAACCAGGGCGAACAGCGCACGAACCAGGGCGTCGGATCGCCCACGAACCAGGGCGTCTGATCAGCCGAACTGCACCGACCGCTTCGCCAGGCCCATCCAGAACCCGTCGATCACCGCCTTCTGCGTATCCAGCTCACCGCCCGCCTCCGCCGCGCCCATGGTGACGAAGAGCGGGGCGAAGTGTTCGGTGCGCGGGTGGGCGTAGCGGCCGGCCGGGGCCTTGTGGAGGAAGTCCAGCAGGGCGTCCCAGTCGCGGGCCTCCAGGGCGCGCCGGCCCCAGTCGTCGAACTCGGAGGACCAGCCGGGCACGCCGCCGCCTGCGTGGCGCAGCGCGGCCAGGTTGTGGGTGAAGAAGCCGGAGCCGACGAGCAGCACGCCCTCGTCGCGCAGCGGGGCGAGCTTGCGGCCGATGTCCATCAGACGGACCGGGTCCAGGGTGGGCAGGGAGATCTGGAGGACGGGGATATCGGCGGCCGGGAACATCTCGACCAGGGGGACGTAGGCACCGTGGTCGAGGCCGCGGTCGGGGATGTCCTGGACGGGGATGCCGGGGGCGCGCAGCAGCTTGCGGACGGACTCGGCCAGCTCGGGCGCGCCGGGGGCGGCGTACCGGACCTGGTAGTAGTGCTCGGGGAAGCCCCAGAAGTCGTGGACGAGCGGGACGGTCTCGGTGGCGCCGAGGGCGAGGGGGGCCTCCTCCCAGTGGGCGGAGACCATGAGGATCGCCTTGGGGCGGGGCAGGTCGGCGGACCAGGCGGCGAGCTGGCCGGGCCAGACCGGGTCGTCGGCGAGTGGCGGGGCGCCATGGCTGAGGTACAGGGCGGGCATGCGCTCCTGGGTGGCGGCGGACACGACGGCGGCTCCCATAGGCTCGTTGCTTGATGCTCATTGCTTTAACTCTCAAGCTTTACTTGGGCAGATTACGCCCAGCTTGTTCAAGTTTCAAGGAGATGCCTCGTACAGTGGGACACATGAACACGGCACCGGACTCCGCGGGCGGGCACCGCTGGCTCACCGACGAGGAGCAGCGCGTCTGGCGCTCCTACATGCACGCCACCACCCTGCTGGAGGACCACCTCGACCGGCAGCTGCAGCGCGATGCGGGCATGCCGCACATCTACTACGGCCTGCTCGTCAGCCTCGCCGAGGCCCCGCGCCGCCGGCTGCGGATGACCGAGCTGGCGATGCAGTCGAAGATCACCCGCTCCCGGCTGTCGCACGCGATCGCGCGCCTGGAGAAGAACGGGTGGGTCCACCGCGAGAACTGCCCCTCCGACAAGCGCGGCCAGCTCGCGGTGCTCACCGACGAGGGCGCCGAGGTGCTGCGCCGGACCGCGCCGGGCCATGTGACCGCCGTACGCCAGGCCCTGTTCGAGCGGCTGAACCCGGAACAGCAGAAGGCCCTCGGCGAGATCATGGAGATCGTCGCCGAGGGCCTCCAGCCCAACGAAGCGGGTGCGGACCTGCCCTGGCTCCGCTAAATCACCGTACGGGCGCTCAGTGGGCGACCACCGGCACCGGCACCTCGTCCTCGACGCCCTCTCCGGAGATCACGGGGGTGGTGGGGTCCGGGCGCCCGGCGTTGACGAAGGTGAAGGCGATCAGCGAGGCCAGCGCCAGGATGCCCACGGCGAACCAGATCGCCGCGCTGTAGCCGTGCACCAGGCCCTGCAGCTGGACCAGCTGCTGCTGCGGCTTGGAGGCCGCACCGGCGATGTGGTCCTTGACGTACGACGTCGTCGCGGAGGCGGCGATCGTGTTCAGCAGGGCGGTGCCGATCGCGCCGCCCACCTGCTGCGAGGTGTTGACCATCGCGGAGGCGACACCGGCGTCCCGGGGCTCGACGCCCTGGGTGGCCAGGGACATGGCCGGCATGAACGCCGTACCCATACCGAGGCCGAGCAGCAGCATCGCGGGCAGCAGCAGGGCGGCGTACGAGGAGTCGACCTCCAGCTGCGTCAGCAGCAGCATGCCGAGACCGGCGACCAGGAAGCCGGGGCCCATCAGCAGCCGGGCCGGGACGCGGGTCATCAGCCGGGTGCCGATCTGGGTGGAGCCTGTGATCATGCCCGCGATCATCGGCAGGAACGCGAAGCCGGTCTTGACCGGGGAGTAGCCCTTCACGATCTGCAGGTAGTAGGTCAGGAAGAGGAACAGACCGAACATGCCGATGATCGCGAGACCGAGGGAGAGGTAGATCCCGCCGCGGTTGCGGTCGGTGACCACGCGCAGCGGCAGCAGCGGAGCCTTGACCTTGGCCTCGACCAGCACGAAGGCGAGGAGCAGTACCGCGGACCCCACGAAGAGGGAGACGGTCAGGGTGTCACCCCAGCCGTCGGACTCGGCGCGGGTGAAGCCGTAGACGAGGGCGACCAGGCCGAGGGTGGACAGGATCACGCCCGGGACGTCGAGCGGGGAGCGGTTGCGGCCGCCCTCCGGCTCACGGATGACGAAGTAGGCGCCGAGCGCGGCGACGACGGCGAACGGGATGTTCACGAAGAAGGTCCAGCGCCAGTCCAGGTACTCGGTGAGGAAGCCGCCGAGGATCAGGCCGACGGCACCGCCGCCACCGGCGATGGCGCCGTAGATACCGAACGCCTTGGCGCGCTCCTTGGCGTCCGTGAACATCACGGCGAGCAGGGACAGCGCGGCCGGGGCGAGCAGGGCACCGAAGACGCCCTGGAGGGCGCGGGCGCCGAACATCATCGCGCCGGAGGTGGCAGCGCCGCCGAGCGCGGAGGCGGCGGCGAAGCCGGTCAGGCCGAGGACGAATGCGCGCTTGCGGCCCCACAGGTCGGCGATGCGACCACCGAAGAGCAGCAGGCCGCCGAAGGCGAGGGCGTAGGCGGTGACGACCCATTGCCGGTTGCCGTCGGATATGCCGAGGTCCTGCTGGGCGGAGGGCAGGGCGATGTTCACGATGGTGGCGTCGAGGACGACCATCAGCTGGGCGAGCGCGATGAAGACGAGCGCTTTCCAGCGGTTGGCGTCACCGCTCGGTGCGGCGGCGCCGGGAGCCTTGAGGGCTGTTTCGGACATGGGGTTACCCACTTCGGTACTTCGTGACGGAAAAACGAACGGAAAAGCGAAGGAAAAATGATCAGAAAACGGAAAACTCTCGGACGAGCTGGAGTGACGGCTCGTCGTGGCCGGCGGCCGGGTGCTGGTGGGATGGGAGACCGGTTTCGCGTCCCGAACTAATCGCTCAGGACCGGCGCAGCTCCTCGATGGTCATGGCCGCGCCCGGAAGGGCGGAGCGGGCCGGGGCCCGCAACCCGTCCAGGAACAGCTGCAGATGACGGTGGACGAAGCGGTCGCTGCTCAGGCAGTCGGTGCCGGCCGGCGGCCGGCTGAGCTGGGACACGACGATCAGCAGGTCGCCGACGCCCACGTCGGGGCGGAGCTGGCCCGCGCCCCTGGCCCGGCCCATGATCTCCTCGACGAGCTGTTCGAGGCGTTCCCGCGATGCTTCCAGGTCGGGGTGGTTCTGGTCGAAGGTGCTGGAGACCATCGGGCACAGCGCGCTGATCCGCTCGTCGGCGGCGGCGTGCACGAAGCGCTCCAGGGCGGCGAAGGCGTCCCCGGTCTCCGCGAGGGACTGCTCGGCCGCTTCGGCCGTACGGTCCACGACGGAGCAGACGACCTCGCGGACGAGGGCGTCGCGGTCCGGGAAGTTGCGGTACACCGTGGCGTTGCCGACGCCTGCCCGTCGGGCGATCTCGTCGAGCGGCACGTCCGCGCCGTGCTCGACGAACATCTCCCGGGCGGCGGTGACGATCCGCTCCCGGTTGCGCAGGGCGTCGGCCCGGGGCCGGGGTGCCTTGCGCGTGAGGGTGGCGGTCTGCACGGCGTACTCCCTGTGTCAGTGAGGACGATCTGGGTCGGTGGGTGATCTGAGTCGCTGAGCGATCCGGGGAACGAGTCCCCGTTTCACTCGGACACCCTTCTAAACGGGGAGAGGTTCCCCGGTTATTTCCCGCCACCGAAAAGAATTCCTGTGACGCGGCTCACAGTTGGCGGGGGCGCCGCACTCGGCGAGCACCCACCACGCCCAGCAGGCACACGCAACGCCCAGCAGGCACACGCAACGCCCAGCAGGCACACGCACCCGACGGGATCGCACTTTCACACCCGACGTGCACGCTTCATACCCGCTCGCTTCGAAATGTCCCACGATCGGTCTCCTCCAGCGCGCACCCTCCGCCCTCCCGACACAGGGTGATCGCAAGGGTGCAGCCGGAGATCGGCGGCTGCCGTGGAGCGGAAGGTCCATGCATGCAGCCGCACTCGCCCCGCCGCCGCATACACCCGCGCCGCACACGCCCACGCCGTATACGCCCGCGCCACATACGCCCGCGCCGCGTGGCCGCCCTCGCCACGGTGACCGTCCTGACCCTCGCGGTCAGCACCTCGGCCGGGACCGGGCATCTGGCGGCGCCCACCACCGCCGGGCCCATAGGTCTGGCCCGCTCCCCCCTCCTCGCGCCCTGCATGATCCGGGGCGGCCCGACCGTACAGATGACGGAGGGCATCCCCACCCCGGCCGGTTACTCCCGCTCCACCGGCACGGTCCACGCCCTGACCCTGATGGTCGACTTCTCCGACGCGCCCGGGCAGGGCAGCGCGCTCGACCGCTTCCACGAGTTCTTCCCGCAGACCCAGGAGTGGTTCGACAGGGCGTCGTACGGCCGTCTCGACTATCACCCCGAGGCCCCCATCACCACCTGGCTGCGGATGCCGAAGTCCTTCAAGGCCTACGGGATAGAGCGCGGCGCCCCTTTCGACCCCGGCTACCGGCAGCTGGTGCAGGACATCGTGGCCACCGCCGATCCCAAGGTGGACTTCCGCTCGTACGACCTGCTGAACGTGCTGGTCAGCCCGAACGCCGGCCCCTCCGCCCTGGACACGGTGCTGTCCGTGACCTTCGCCGGCAACTCCGACGCCCCGGTCGCCGACGGCGTCCCCGTCGCCAACGCGTCCTTCGTCTACTCCCGCCAGGACGACGGCTCCGGCTCCTACTCCAGCACCGGCTACCGGGTGCTGCCGCACGAGAACGGCCACACCTTCGGCCTGCCCGACCTCTACACCCAGGAGGGCGGGAGCGCGGTCGGGCACTGGGACATCATGAGCGAGGACTGGGGGGCCAACAACGACGTGCTCGGCTGGCACAAGTGGAAGCTGGGCTGGCTGGACGGCACCCAGGTCGCCTGCGCGGCGGTCCGGGGCAGCGCCGAGTACACGCTGACGCCGCTGTACCGGGCGGGCGGCGGGAAGCTGGTCCTCGTACCGGTCGACGCGCGCACCGCGTACGCACTGGAGCTGCGCGCACCGGGCGGCAACGACGAGGCGGTGTGCAAACCGGGCGTCCTCATCTACAAGGTCGACGCCACGGTGGACACCGGACGCGGCCCGGTCACGGTCTACGACGCCCACCGCAACAGCGGCGGCTGCACCCGCAGCCCCAACGTCCAGGCGGAACTCTCCGACGCCCCCTTCACCTCCGGCGAGACCTTCAAGGACCCGCGCCACGGCATCACGATCCACATGAGCGAGGCCGATGCCGGGAACTACAAGGTGCGGGTGACGCGAAGCTAGCCGGGGCAGGCGGCCGACCGGCGACGGACGGACCACCGGACGGGCGGGTCTACCGTGGGCGTGCCCGGATGCCGTATCGGAGAGTCGATGCCCGCGAACACCGCACTTGATGCCGAGACCCGCGCCAAGGCCGGTGCCGAGGCCGGGCCGCCCGCCGAGGCGGTCGCGCCGCTGATCCGCGGGACAGCCGTCCTGCGGCGGCTGACCGAGGCCGGCGGCACGCTGAGCCCGAGCGCGCTGGAGCGGTCCACCGGGCTCGCCCGGTCCACGGTCGACCGGATCGCCGCCACCCTGGCCCGCATGGGGTACGTCCGTCTCGACGGCCGGGACGTCATCCTCACCCCTCGCGTGATGGAGCTGGGCAACGCCTACCTGGCCGCCCTGCGCCTGCCCGCGCTGCTCGACGCGCGCGCCGACGCCCTCGCCGACGAGCTGGACGAGTCCGTGTCGCTCGCGGTCGCCGACCTGGACGGCATCCGCTTCATCCACCAGGCCACGCGGCGGCGGGCGATGTCCGTGAGCTTCCGCATCGGCGACCTGCTCCCGGCCGAACGCACCGCGCCCGGAACGCTGTTCGCGACCGAGTGGACGCAGGCGGACTGGCAGCGGTGGCGGGCCCGGCGTGCCGAGGACCCCGCGGACGCCTCCTTCCCCGCCGTACCGCCCCGGTCCGAGTCCCCCGCGGACGACTTCGGACAGCGGGCGCAGCAGGCCGCCCGGGACGGCTGGGCGCTGGACGACCAGTTGATCGAGCCGGGCCTGGTCGCGGTGTCCGTGCCGGTACGGGAACCGGGCACGGGCCGTCTCGCCTGCGCGGTGAGCGTGGTCAGCCACACCAGCCGCCACTCGGCGGCCGGCCTGCGCACCTCCCTGCTCCCCCGGCTGCGAACGGCGGTGGCGGCGATGGAGGCCGACCTGCGCGAGGCACCACCGCCGCAGCCCGGCCCGGCACCCTCGGGGCTGGCGATCTGGACGACGGCGTCCAAGCACGAGCTGGGCCGGGAGTTCGTCGAGTCCCTGGCCCGTGGCCTGACCGTGCTGACCGTGTTCGGCGAGGGCCGCTCGGCGCTGTCCCTGACCGAGGTGGCCCGGGCGACCGGCCTGTCCCGCGCCACGGCCCGCCGGGCCCTGATCACCTACGAGCACCTGCGCCTGGTGGCCGCGGGCCCCGATCACACCTTCACCCTCACGCCCCGCGTCCTGGACCTGGGCTTCCCGCCGCTGTCCCGCACCACGCTCCCCCGCCTCGCCGAGCCCCATCTGCGGGACCTCGCCGGCCGGCTGCACGAGCCGACGGCACTGGCGGTGCCGGCGCCGGGCGCCGAGGCGGAGATCCGGTACACGGCCGGGGCGGGCGCGAGCCGGGTGCTGACCGTGGACATCCCGGTGGGCGCGCGGCTGCCGGCCGCCTCGACGTCCCTGGGCCGCGTGCTCCTCGCGGACGCCGCCGGGCCGCTGCCTCCCGCACTGGCCGAGGTCCGCGCGCAGGGCTACGCCCTGGCCGACGAGGAACTGGAGTCGGGGCTGCGGTCGATCGCCGTACCGGTACGGGACCGGGCGGGCCGGGCGGTCGCCGCGGTGTGCGTGGCCACCCACCCGGCCCGCCGCACCCTGGAGGACTGCGTCCACGACCTGCTGCCCGCCCTCCGCGAGACGGCCGACCGCATCCGGACGGACCTGCACACCGCGTCCCGTTTCACCCGGGTGGCCCTCACCTGAGCCCGGTTCCTCCGCCCATCCCGCGGCCGCTCCCTGATCCGGTACTCTGTGGACCGAGTGCCACGCCTTCGTAGCTCAGGGGATAGAGCACCGCTCTCCTAAAGCGGGTGTCGCAGGTTCGAATCCTGCCGGGGGCACCAGGCAAAAGGCCACCTACCAGTCTTGGTAGGTGGCCTTTGACATCCACTTCTGAGACATCAACGCGAGCGGTCACCCACGATCGGGACGCTTCTTCCGAAGCAACCGGTCCATGTGGCTCATGGCCTCTCGCGCTGGGTGTCCTGCACGACGTGCGTGTAGACATCCATGGTGATGCTGATCCGGGAGTGCCCGAGGATCTCCGTCACGACGCGGGGCGCGACCCCGGCCGCCGTCAGGAGGCCTGGATGGCAACGGCCCTCACGCACGGAGCCACGACGGCAAGCGCCTCATCCCAGCGGGACAGGACTTTCCCTACTTCATCAAGGCCCGTGCAAGCGGGTAACGGCCGACGTCATCCGCGGGCACAAGACGATGCCTCCGGGCAGGGGATCGGCCGACACCGGGGGCATCGGGGCGCCGTCGCCGACTGCAAGGCCAGAATTCATCCTTGCCCAGCGAAGCCCACCACTTGTCACCACCTACGTGCATCCACGGGTGCCATCAACGTCCCCGTGTCGGTGGTCACAGCAGGACCGGTGTCACAGGCACGCGGGCCTGGCTCAGTTGGAGACAGGAGTGCGGGACAGGGCGGTGCGCAGCGCGAAGGTGCCGAGCAAGCCGCCTGCCGTGAACCGCTGGGCGGTCATGGCACGGGGCCGGGCGGCCAGAAACCCCGACACCCGTGCTGCGCCCAGCATGACCAGAGCGTTCACGGAGATCCCCACGATGATCTGCACACCACCGAGCTGGAGCAGTTGTCCCCAGGCCGGACCTGCCTGCGGGTCCAGGAACTGGGGCAGTAGGGCGGCGTACATAAGAGCGATCTTGGGGTTGAGCAGGTTGGTCAGCAGCCCCATCGAGAACAGGCGGGCGTCAGAGACCGGAGGCAGGTCCTGGGCCGGGGCGAAGGGCGACCGGCCGCCGGGCTTGAGCATGCCCCAGGCGAGGTAGGCCAGGTAGGCGGCCCCGGCAAGCTTGACCACCGTGAACGCCACCGGCACGGCGGCGAACAACGCGGACAGGCCCGCAGCCGCGGCCAGCAGATAGCACACGAATCCCACGGCGGTCCCACTCAGGCTGACCAGGCCCGCCCTGCGGCCTTGGGTGATCGCGCGGGAGGCGAGGTGGATCATGTTCGGTCCCGGAGTCAGGGCCATGCCCAGTTCGACCAGGGCCACTCCTCCGACTGCGGCCAGAGTGATCACCGGTCAACCTCCTGGTCGTTCCTCGGGTATCTGGTACCCGGAGTGGGGAGTCGCCCGGCTGCAACGGACGGCTGCGACGCATCAGCAGCGCCTGCCTCGCCCACTGCACGATACGGCCTTGCCGCTCGGTATCTCCGTGCACCCCCGACCCCGTTCCTGCTGCGGAGCCGTCAGGCGTTGTTGTGGATCTCGTACTTCTTGCCGTCGAACATGCAGTCGCCGGTATAGACCTTGAAAGAAATCCAGTGCTTTTCCGGCAGGTTGTGCGCGCCGCCGACCGCAGCGGAGGCGTCGCGGCAGGGAGAATCCCGTGATCGCGTCCGACGGCACGATCACGGTGCGGGCCACCGTGCCGCCGGTCTACACGCGGAAGGGCACCGTCACGGGAATCGGCATCACCGACGGCGTCGGCGAGTCCGCGGCCCTTCATCGGCAGCGGCGCCCGCCTCGGCTCACTTGTCCTCACGCGCCGACGGAGGCTCGAAGGACTCCAATGCCTCCAAGACGTCCTCGACACGGGTGATCTCGGCATTGATGTCCTTGCGGCGGCGCGCCAGGATCTCCACCTCGCGCCGGCCCTGTTCGACCATGCTCTCGGCCTCGCGGGTGGCCTCGGCCTTGAGATTCTGAGCCTCCTGGACCATCACGGACCTCATCTCATGGGCCTCCTTCAGGATCATCTCGGCCTCCTTCAGCGTCATTTCGGCCTTCTTCACGGAGGCGATACGGATCTTGCTCGCCTCGGAGAGTGCCTCCGAGACGATCTCCTTGGCCCGCGCCGTCGCCTTCGCCTTCGCCTCGGCGAGCTCGTCCTCGGCGACCTCGCGCCGGATCCGCTCGGCCTCCTCGCGGGTGCGCTCCAGGGTCTCCTCGGCCTGCCGGCGCAGCGTGGTGGCCCTCTCGATGGCCTCGGTGCGGACCTTCTCGCTGTCCGAGGTCGCCTTCTGGCGCAGCGCGTCGGCGTCCGCCTTGGCCTTGGTCAGCAGCTCCTCGGCGGACTCGGCCGCCTCCTCGATCTGCGCCACGGCCTCGCGGCGGGCTTCGGCGCGGATCGTCCCGCCCTCGGCGACCGCGTCGGCGCGCAGCTGCTCGGCCTCGCCGCGCAGCCGGCGGGCCTCCTCCTGCAGCTCGGCCGTCCTGGCCCGGTACTCCGCGGTGTCGTCCTTCGCCGCGCCCTTGAGCTGCTCGGCGATGTCGTGCGCCTGGGCACGCAGCCGGTCCGCCTCGGCCTCCGCCTCCGAGCGGATCCGCTCGGCCTCCTCGGCCGCGGCCCCGGTGGTGTTCCTGGCCTCCTCCGACGCCTTGGTGAGGACGTCCTCGGCGGTCTTGGCGGCCTTGGACAGCTGGGTCACGCTCTCCTCGGCGGTGGCCGCCCGGGCCTTGTCGGCGGCCTCGGCGAGCAGCTTCTCGGCCTCCGCGCGGGCCTCCGTGACGATCTGCTCGGCGTCCGCCCTGGTGGCCTCGGCCTCTCTGGTGGCCTCGCTGACCAGCCGGGCGATCTGCTCCTTCGCTGTGCGGATGCGCTGCTCTTCCGTGAACTCCTGGGCCCGCGTGGAAGCGGCGTTCAGCAGCCGCTCCGCGTCGACGCGTGCCCGGCGCAGCAGTTGCTCGGCCTCGCCGCGCACGGACGCGCTGTGCCTCTCCGTCGACAGCCAGATCTGCCACGCCCGCTCCAGGATCCGACCGGCGAGGGGGTCGATATGCCCCAGCTGGGCAATATCCAGGGGGTTTTCCTCAGGCCGCGTGACCACGTGGTCGACCAGCAGCGTGCTCAGGGCGGCGTGCACGGCGGCAGCATCCGCCGGGCGGTGTTCCGGCCGCTTCGCGAGCAGGCTCATGATGAGGTCGCTCAGCGGGCGGGGGAGGCCGGGGGACCGGTCGCTCGGTGCCACCGGAGTCTTGTCCACCTGCATCCGGAGAATCGCCAGCGGACTGGTGGCGGTGAAGGGCGGCTTACCGGTCACCGCCTGGTAAAGCAGGCAGCCCAGGGAGTAGAGGTCACTGCGGTGATCGACCTCCCGTTCGCCCTCGGCCTGTTCCGGGGACATGTACAGCGGGGAGCCGATCGGGTCCCCGGTGGCGGTGAGTTCGTGGACGCTCAGGGTGTCGCCCATGAACTTGGCGACCCCGAAGTCGAGGACCTTGATCGTCCCGTCGGGGGTCAACAGGACGTTGGCGGGCTTGATGTCCCGGTGGATCACGCCCCGGCTGTGTGCGACGTGGAGTGCCTGGGCGATCTGCCTGGCCCACCCGACCGCGGCCGGCCAGGGAGGCGGCTCGGTCCCGTCGAGGCGCCGGCGGAGGGAGACGCCGGGAACCAGCTCCATCACGACGTAGAGGGTCCGGCGCCCGCCGACCAGCTCCTCGCCCCAGTCGTGGACGGTGACGATGTTCTGGTGGGAGAGCCGCCCCGCCAGCTGCACTTCGCGTTCGAATCTGGCTTGCGTCCTGTCCTCGTCCACGCGCAGCGCGTGGACGAGTTTGACCGCCACCTCACGCCGCATCCGCTCGTCCTGGGCGGACCACACCTCACCCATGCCGCCCGAGCCAAGACGCTCACTGATACGAAACCGCTCAGCGAGCAGTACGCCCTGCAATCGTTCCCTCCCTCGCCGGGGCAGGACCGCCGTGGTGCGACAGCCTGTCCAGGAACCCGTTCCGTAGCATCGCTTGTCGCCGAGCGGTTCAGATTCCCGCCGAGTCACCCGAGCTTCCGTACGAGCCGCCCGCCAGTCGGCGCAGCCGCCGGGCCTCTTCCTCCATGCGGTGCGCGACGCCCTCGGCGCCCGCCGTGCCGTCCAGCCCGCTGTCCAGCAGCTGCGCGGCGAGACCGGTGAAGTAGTGGGCAACGGTGAGGAGATGATCGTCCACGTCGACGGACCCGGCGTCCGTGAGCCTGCCGCCGGCGTCGTCCAGCACACGTTCGATCTGTCGGGTGATCTCGTTCCTGACGTCGTGAGTCCACCCCGACGCGCGGCCGACCTGGCCGAGGAGGGAGTGGCAGGCTCGGATGAGCTCACGCAGCAGCCGGACGTCACGGGTGACCGCGGTGGTACCCGAGGCCGCGGGGCTGATGGTGCCCGTGACGATGCGGGTGCCGGCCGACAGGGGCTCGTAGGGACGCAGGTCGATCGCGCTGGTCGCGCCGAGCGCCTCACGGAAGCACGGGTGGACGTGGAACTCCGTCTCGTGCGGCTGCACCGGCAGGTCGTCACCGCCGGCGAACACCACGTCGTTCCCGCGCCGCACGCCGAGGAATCCCGCCCCGTACAGGACGTCGACGACGCCGGCGAGGGTCAGCGCGTCGGCGTACGCGGGGAACAGCCGGTGGAGCGTCTCGGCCGCCGCCTCGAAGCGGGTGCCGAGGGCGCCCCGCGTCACGACGAATCCGGTGTTCTGGAACAGCGGGAAGAGACGCTTGAGGAAGGGGTGCGCGACCAGATACTCCAGGGCCAGGTCGTTGAGCTTCCACGCGGAGAACTGCCGGCTCGCCTGGAGGACGTCCTCCTCCGTGATCCGGTCACGGCCGTTCGCCAACCAGGCCGTCTCCTGGCAGAGGTTGAGGAACTGGATGGCGTCCCGGGGCCGTGGCAGACAGCGGCTGAAGAGGTACTTCGCGGTCTCCTCGCCCCGTACGGCCCTCGGGAAGACCTCCTGCCACAGTTGCTCCGCGCTCAGTCCGGCGCCGGCGGAGGCCTGCGCGCGAGCCAGGGCGAGGTCCCGCAGGGACTGTTCCGTCCAGGCGATGCGCAGTTCGTCACCGTGGAACTTGTCGCCCTCTCCGAACGACAGCGAGTCGTAGATGTCCGAGCGCAGAAACAGCAGCAACCGTACGGACCGCCCGTAGAGACCGGCAGCGTGCTTCGCCGCCAGCAGCAGTCCGATGACCATCGAGTTGCTGTCGGGCTCCGCGGACCACACCTGCTCCAGCTGGTCGACCATCAGCAGCAGAGGCCCGTGCACGCCGTCGCAGCCCAGGTCGGCGAGGGCTCTCGCCACCCCCTGCTCGACGACGTCCAGCTGCCGGGCGGCTCGCGCACCCTCCGACGGCGACTGCGCCAGGTCCATGCCCGCCTTGACGCCGAACGCCTCCAGGGACAGGGACGTCTGCAGGCCCCGCGCTCCCTGCGCCAGTCTGTCCCCCAGCCGTCCACCGGAGAGTTCGTCGTTCTGCTTCAGGAAGCGGGCCAGCGCCTTGATCGAGCCGGACCTGCCGCGGTGCGCGTCCCCGGCGTGCGCCACCAGGTGGCGGGCGGTGTGCACGGCGAACACGTATCGCCAGATCAGCGCCTTCGCCGAGTCCCGGGGCAGCCCCTGCAACTCGAACCGCCGTAGCTCCTCCCCCGCCGTCTCGTCCGGGGTGATGAGGGCCTTCCCTCCGGAGTGCACGCCGTCCGCCGTCAACTGCATGCAGATCGCGCTCTTTCCGGAGCCCTTCCGCCCGATGATCAGCATCTTCCGTCCGGTGACCGCCCCGCGGTACGCGGCCGTGGGCAGGAACGCCCCGCGTAACAGCAGCCCGTCGGTCACGTCCCGTTCGGCATCCTCGCGTCCGAAGTACAGCTCCGCGAGGAGTGGCCCGTCAGCCATCCCGTCCCCCTGATGTCATCCGCTCGATCCGCCCGATCCGTCCGATCCGCACGGGTCTGCAGGGCACACCGTATCCGTACGGGCGACGGCTCCGCGCCCAGGAACTCCCCGCCCACACCCGCGCATTGGCTGCCGGGGCGCTCCGCCGGGTGACCTGTCGAGCAGACGTCCGCAGAACGACGCGGCGCGCCCGCCGGCGGACCGGATCAGGCGGGCTCGGCCTCCCGAGGCGGGGCTTCGTCGGCCGGGTCGGTGATCCGGTAGCCGACCGTGGGTGTCGTGGTGATCACCGGCGGACTGCCGAGCTTGCGCCGAAGTCTGCCGATGGTCACCGTGACGGTGTTCGTGAACGGGTCGGCGTTCTCGTCCCACACCTGCTCCAGGAGCGCCTCCGCGCTGAGAGAGGCCGGGCTGGCCCGCAGGAGGGCCGTCAGGACCTCGAACTCCTTGACCGAGAGGTCGAGACGGCGCCCGTCGCGGGTGGCCGTGCGGTGCACGGGATCGAGTTCGATGCCCGCGGCGCGGAGTGTGCGGGCGCGGGCGTACGGGCGGCGACGGGCCAACGCCCGTAGGCGGAGCACGAGTTCGGGGAAGTGGAACGGCTTGACCAGGTAGTCGTCGGCGCCCAGACTCAGGCCGCCGACGCGGTCGGCCGGCGTGTCCGCGGCGGTCAGCATCAGCACCATGGGCCGTTCGTCCCGGTCGGTGACCATCCGGCAGAGCGTGTCGCCGTGGATGCCCGGCAGGTCCCGGTCCAGGACGATCGCGTCGTAGGCGCCGGCGTCCAGTTTGGCTGCGGCCTCCAGGCCGTCGTAGGCGACGTCCACCGCCATGCCCTGGTCGCGCAGGCCCTCGACCAGGACGTCGGCGAGCGCCCTGGCGTCCTCCACCACGAGCACCCTCACGCCACGGCCTCCGTTTCGGGCGCCCGGGACAGGGTGACCGTGGCCCGCAGGCCGCCCTCGGCACGAGCCTGCAGGTCGAGGGTACCGCCATGCGCGTCGGCGACCGCTGCGACGATGGACAGGCCGAGGCCCGCCCCCGCGCCACCGCCGCCGCCCGTGCGCTCGGCGCCGAGCCGGCGGAACGGACGGACCAGTTGGGCGATCTGGTCCTGCGTCATCACCGGACCTCCGTTCTCCACGACCAGCCGCACCTGCGCGCCCTCGGCGCCGGCGGCTACACGGATCCAGCCTCCGGGCCGGTTGTGCACGATCGCGTTGTCGACGAGGTTCTCCACCATCCTGCGCAGCAGGGTCCGGCTGCCGCACACCCACGCGCCCGGCCCGCCCCGCGCGCCCCCGGCGTCCACGACGAGGTCCTTGGCGGAGGCCAGGGCGGCACGCTCGGTGAGGGCGGCGGTGGCGAGCAGGTCCAGCGGGACGGTCTCGGTGTCCGGCAGCGGTACTCCGTGCTGCGCGCGGGCCAGCGCCAGGAAGCCGTCCAGCAGCCGGTCGACCTGGTCCAGCTCGGTCCGGACGCGGCGCGCGAGGGTGCGCGTCTGCTCGGGCACCGGGCCGGGTTTGGCGAGCGCGACGTCCGCCGAGGCCCGCACGGTGGCCAACGGGGTGCGCAGTTCGTGCGAGGCGTCTGCGACGAAGCGCCGCTGGGCCGCGAACGCCTGCTCGAGGCGCTCCAGCAACGCGTCGATGGTGTCACCGAGGTCTCTGAGTTCGTCGTGCGGGCCGGGAACGGCGAGGCGTTCGTGCAGGCTGTCGGCGGAGATACGGCGGGTGGCCGCGGTCATCGCGCGCAGCGGTCGCAGGACGCGTCCGGCGGCGTACCAGCCCAGCGCCACCGACAACAGTCCCATCACCACCAGCCCCGCCGCCGAACCGAGCAGCAGTTGGTCCACCTGCCGGCTGTGGGCCTGGTCGAGTTGGTGCTCCAGGCTGGCGATCCTGGCCTGCGCCGCGGACGGGAACGTACCGGGCGTGCCCGGCTGGTTGCCCGGCGCCGGCGCCGCACGATAGGTACCGTCGGCCACCAGTGCGACCACCGCCAGCATCACCACGGCCGAGGCCAGGAACAGTCCGGCGTACAAGGTGGTGAACCGCCATCGAACACCGCGGCGGTGCACCGACCGTCCGGGAAGACCGAGTTCCGCTGCCATCGATCAGCTCCTCCCTCACTGCCCGCTCAGGCTAGGCGAGCCGGCCTAACAGCGGCATGACAGCGGCCGTTCCGTCCTCGTTACGGCCCGGGGCGCAGCGTGGCCCCCGGATGAGACGGGCGAGGGAGGGAGCGGCAACGATGACGGACGATCCCAGGATCGAGGTCGACGGCCTGCGTAAACGCTTCGGGGCGACGCAGGCGCTCGACGGCATGACGTTCACCGTGCGGCCGGGGACGGTGACCGGGTTCGTGGGCCCGAACGGCGCGGGCAAGTCCACCACCATGCGGGTGGTGCTGGGCCTGAACGCCCCCGACCAGGGGCGCGCGCTGGTCGGCGGACGGCCGTACCGGACTCTGGGCAGTCCGCTGCGTCACCTGGGCTGGCTGCTGGACGCCGGCGCGCTGCAGCCCAGCCGGACCGCCCGCAACCACCTGCTGTGGCTGGCCCGGTCGCAGGGCCTTCCGGCCGCCCGGGTGGACGAGGTGCTGGAGCAGGTCGGGCTCGCCGACGCGGCGCGGCGCCGGGCGGGTGGCTTCTCGCTGGGCATGCGGCAGCGGCTCGGCATCGCGGCGGCGCTCCTCGGCGATCCGCCCGCGCTGATGCTGGACGAGCCGTTCAACGGCCTGGACCCCGAGGGGATCCGGTGGATCCGCCGCCTGCTGTCCTCCCTGGCGGCGCAGGGCCGGGCCGTGCTGGTGTCCAGCCATCTGATGAGCGAGCTGCAGGGTGTCGCGGATCACCTCGTCGTCGTCGGGCGCGGCCGGGTGGTCGCCGACACGGGCGTACGGGAGTTGCTCGCGACGCTGTCGGCGGGCCGGGTCACGCTGCGCACGTCGGCGCCTCTCGCGGCGGCGGAGGCACTGGCCCGTGCCGGCGCGACCGTGCACGCCCGGGAGGCGGACGCGCTCGGCGTCAGCGGGCTGACGGGCGAGGCCATCGTGAGCGTGCTGAACGCGGGCGGGGTGCCGTTCGCGGAACTGGCCACGCACCGCGCGACCCTGGAGGAGGCGTATCTGGAGCTGACCCGGGACGCCGTGCAGTACCGCGGCACCGGCGTCGAGGGAGCCGCGCGATGAGGGCGTTCCGGGTCCTGCACGCGGAGTGGACCAAATTCCGTACCGTACGGGGCTGGGTCCTCGGCACCTTCGGGGCGGCCTTGGTGTCCGTGCTGTTCCTGCTGGTCGGGACGGCGTCGTCGAACCAGCACGCACAGAACAGGGCCGCGCTGCCGGTCGGTCCCGGAGGCGGGGCGGTCAACGACAACTTCTACTTCGTGCACCAGGCCCTGACCGGCGACGGCAGCCTCACCGTGTCCGTCACCGCGCTGGCCGGCGTACTGGCCCGGGAACCGGGACGGACCTCGCCGGGGGTCACTCCGTGGGCCAAGACCGGGATCCTCGTCAAGCAGAGCCTCGACCAGGGCTCGCCGTACGCCGCGATGATGGTCACCGGTGCCCACGGCGTGCGGATGCAGAACGACTTCACGCACGACCGGGCCGGCCTGCCCGGCCGCCCCTCCGCCGATGCGCCGCGCTGGCTGCGTCTCGTCCGCACCGGTTCGACGGTCATCGGCTACGACTCGGCGGACGGCGTGCACTGGACCGAGGTCGGTGGCGCACGCCTGCCCGGTCCGGCCGCCACCGTGCACGTGGGTCTCTTCACCGCCTCCCCGGCGGCCGTGGAGACGAGCGACTCCCGAGGGGGTACCAGCCCTGCCGTGGCCACCGGAACCTTCGGCCGTGTCACGCTGGGCGGTTCCTGGACCCGTGGCGGCCGGCCGGACGGCTGGCAGGGCGTGCAGGTGGGCGGTGACGCCGGCACGTCCGGCAGCTACACGGAGAACACCTCGGGCAGCTACGCGCCGACCGGCGGCGGCTTCTCCGTCACGGGTGCCGGGGACATCGCGCCCGTGGTCGGCGGCCCCTCGCTCGGCCCGGCCTACACGATCGAGAACTTCCTGGTCGGCACCTTCGCCGGGCTGGTCGTCCTCACGGTCGTGGCGGTGCAGTTCGTCACCGCGGAGTACCGCCGCGGACTGATCGGCTCCACCCTCGCCGCGGCACCAGGGCGCGGGCGGCTGCTGGCGGCCAAAGCCGCCGTGGTCGTGGCGGTCGCCTTCGCGGTCGGCGTGCTCGCCGCCGCCGTCAGCATCCCGCTCGGCCGGCAACGTGCGCACGCCACCCATTTCCTGGTGTTCACCGTGCCCCGCGCGGTGGAACTGCGCGTGGTCCTCGGCACCGGGCTGCTGCTGGCCGCCACCGCCGCTCTCTCCCTGGCGCTCGGCGTGCTGCTGCGGCGCAGCGCGACGGCGATCACCGTCGCCGTCGTGACGACGGTCCTTCCCTATCTGCTCGCCGTCAGCGGCGTACTGCCCGCCGCTGCGGCGCGGTGGCTGCTCCGCCTCACTCCTGCGGCGGGCTTCGCCGTGCAGCAGACGCTGCCGCACTACGCGCACGTGCTGACCGTCTACACGCCGTCCTCCGGCTACTTCCCCCTCCCGCCCTGGGGCGGCTACGCGGTGCTCGCCGGCTGGGCCGTCCTCGCTCTGGCGGCCGCGGCCCTGCTGCTGCGCCGGAGGGACGTATGAGTGCCACCGCCCTGCGACGTGCGGTCCACGCCGAGTGGACCAAGCTGCGGACCGACACGGGCCATGCGTGGCTGTTGCTTGGCCTCGTCGCCGTCACGGCGTCCGTGAGCGCGGCGGTGGCGGCGACCGCCCGGTGTCCCGCGGACGGCTGCGGTCAGGACCCGGTCAGACTCAGCCTGACGGGTGTGACGCTGGGGCAGACGATCGCCGCGATCGTGGCCGTGCTGGTCGTCGGCCACGAGTACGGCACCGGCCTGATCCACACCACGCTCGGGGCGGTACCGCGGCGCACCACCGTGCTGATCGCCAAGGCCGCCGTCGTGAGCGGGGTGGTCTGCGCCGCGGGGACGGTCGCGGTCCTGGCGTCCGTCCTCGCCGGACAGCACCTGCTGCCGGGCAACGGTTTCACGCCCGCCCACGGCCATGCCGTCCTCTCCCTCGCGGACGGTCCGGTCCTGCGGGCGGCCGCAGGCTCGGTGATCTACCTGGTCCTGGTCGCTCTGCTCGCTCTCGGTGTCGCCACAGCGGTCCGGGACGCGGCGGTGTCGACGGGCCTCGTGCTGGGGTTGCTGTACCTGTTCCCCCTGCTCAGTCATGTGGTCGCCGACCCGGGCGTCCGGCGCCACCTCGAGCAGATCGGGCCGATGCCCGCGGGACTGGCCGTCCAGGCCACCACCGGCCTGGACCGTCTCCCCATCGGTCCGTGGGCGGGCCTCGGCGTGCTGGCCCTGTGGGCGGCGGGCGCGCTGCTCGTCGGCGGCGCGGTGCTGCGGCTCCGTGATGCCTGAGCCCTGGAGCGGGTCTCGCGGGTCCGGATCCTGCCGGGGCCTTCGGCGTCAGCGTTTCGTGTCCGCCGACCCGTCGACAAGGCGCTGGCGAACGCCGAGCTCTTCGCCCAGGACGTGGTCGAGGGCGGCGGCTGACGGGACCAGGGCCTGTCGGGTGTTTCTTTACGGAACCCTGACGTCTGCGCTGCATCCGTCGGCGGGCGCGCGGTGTCCTCCCCGTTGTCCGGAACCGGACGGAAGTCGCGTCGGAGAATGGAGTGCCATGGAAGGCACCGTCGTCGCAGTGGTGATCGTGGCCGCGCTGTTCCTGCTCGTGCTGAAGAGCGGCATGCGGGTCGTCAACCAGGTGGAGCGCGGGGTGGTGTTCCGGTGGGGCAAGGCCCTGCCGAGCCACCGGCAGCCGGGGATCACCTTCCTCATCCCGTTCGCCGACCGGATGCGCAAGGTGAACGTGCAGGTCGTGACCATGCCGGTGCCCACCCAGGAGGGCATCACCAAGGACAACGTGTCGGTGAAGGTCGACGCCGTCGTCTACTTCCGGGTGACCGACCCGCTGCGGGCGGCCATCGAGGTGCAGGACTACCACTTCGCCGTCGGACAGGTCGCCCAGTCCTCCCTGCGCTCGATCATCGGCAAGAGCGACCTGGACGATCTGCTGAGCGACCGGGAGCGGCTGCACGAGGGGCTGGCCCTGATGATCGACAGTCCTGCCGCGGGGTGGGGCATCCACATCGACCGGGTCGAGATCAAGGACGTCCAGCTCCCCGAGTCGCTGAAGCGGTCCATGTCGCGGCAGGCCGAGGCCGAGCGGGAGCGGCGGGCCCGGGTCATCACCGCGGACGGTGAGTTCCAGGCGGCCGAGCAGCTCGCCAACGCCTCGCGGATCATGTCGGACACTCCCGAGGCCATGCAGTTGCGGCTCCTCCAGACCGTCGTCGAGGTGGCCGCCGAGAAGAACTCCACGCTCGTGATGCCGTTCCCGGTCGAACTGCTGCGGTACTTCGACCGGGCCGCCGCGAACCTCGGTGCCGGTCTCAGCGGTAAGACGGTTCCGGCACAGCAGTCGCAGGAGAACGCCGACCAGCCGTAGCCAGCGTCAGCGTCACGGACACCGAGGCCGCCGCCATCGCCGTCATCGCCCAGGCGGGCGAGGTGAGTTGGGCCACCACGCCCGCCAGTGCCGCGCTCACGCCCTGCAGGGTCAGCATGCCCGCCGAGTGCAACCCCAGGGCGTGACCGGCGAGTTCGTCCGGGGTCAGGCTCATCAGCCGCTCCTGCTGGACCAGGCTCGCCCCGAAGCCGGCGGAGGCCACCGTGACACAGACCGCGGCCACGGGCACCGGCGGGTGTGCGGAGAACAGCAGGTACGGCGTCGCCAGGAGGAGAAGCAGCGGGGTGGCGAGCCGGGCCCGCACGGCGGGCGGGAGCAGACGGCCGACCGTCACGTCCCCGGCGAACATGCCCAGCGCCCCGCACGCGAACAGGGTGCCGGCCGCGCCGGGGGCGTACGCCACGTACAGCGACTCGCAGCCGACGACCAGGCCGTTGGGCAGCCACAGGCCCAGGTAGGTGAGGCGGCGCGGGCGGGACGACCACAGCAGGGCGTTGGTGCGCCGGGTCGCCGCCGGGGAGGGGCGGCCGGCGACCCGGGGCGGGCGCCCGCTCAGGCCGAGGCGCAGCACGAGCGCGGCGGTCAGGTACAGGGCCGCCGAGAGGAGCAGGCAGGTCCGCGGGGGGAGCACGGTCAGCAGCGCGCCGCCGGTGGCGTAGCCGGTGATCTGCATCAGCCCGCTCATCATGTGGAACAGCGAACGCCCGGGCAGATAGCCGTCCTTGGGGAGGATCTCGTTCAGCAGGCCCCAGCGGACCCCGCCGCCCAGCGAGGCGACCAGGCCCAGCAGCAGGACGACGGCGAACAGCGCGACGGTCGGCAGGCCGGGAAGCGCCTGGACCGCCGTACCGGCCGCGAAGGCCAGCGACACGGCGGCCAGGGCCGTGCGCGGGGGCAGGCGGTCGGCGCCGGAGAGCAGGAAGGTCGCGCCCAGCACCTGGGCCAGCGAGGGGCCGAACATGCTGACCGCCGACAGCAGCGGGGAGCCGGTCGCCCGGTAGACGAGCGTGGCGAGGGCGAGTCCGCCGACCGTCTGGGCGGCGGTCTGCGCGGCCGCGCCGAGAAACAGCGGGGTGAACTCCGGTGTGCGGAACAGGGATCGGTAGCTGGGCATGTCCCGGAGTCTCGGCGGGCCGTCGCGGGCTCGTTATTGTTTCGCCGGCACGCGAAAGGTCGTACGAGGAGGACCCGGTGGGATGGTGGCAGCTGAACGCGGACACGCTCGCCCGCAGCCGGTTCGTGCTCTCCCCGCTCGCCGAGACCTTCGCGAGCCTGAAGCTGCTGCACGCGGGCTCGGGCACGCACCCCGGTGAGCGGGAGTGGCTGCGCGCCCATCTGCCCGGCTACCGGGCGCTGCTCCACGCCGACCCGGTGACGGCCCGGCTGGTAGGGGCGGGTCTGGGCCGGAACTGGATCGCCGACTTCCTCACGCCGACGCCCCGCGCCGGGGAGGGCTTCGCCGACGAGGTTGCCCGGGTGCGCGGCACCGAACCGGCCGCCGCCCGTGACCATCTGCGCCTCTCCCTCGCCGGGCCGCTCCCGGCCGTCCTGGACCGGGACGACCTGCCGGAGCGGGCGGCCGCGCTGCTGGAGTGGGTGTGGGAGGAGACCGTACGGCCGTACTGGGAGCGGCGCCGGCGGGTGCTGGAGGCGGACGTGGTGGCCCGGACCGCGCAGGTGAGCCGGGGCGGCTGGGTGAGCGTGCTGGACTCGCTGCGGCCGGGCGGGACGCGGTGGCTCGGGGAGAACCGGTTCCAGGTCAATCTGCACGAGTACCCGCCCCGCGAGATCTCGGGCGCCGAGCTGCTCTTCGTGCCGGTGACCCCGCAGCGGGTGGGGTGGGTGGCCTGGGAGGAGGGGGAGCGGTACGCCGTGGTCTACCCCTGCACCGGGGTGCTCGCCGGTGACGGCGACCCGGCGGTGCCCTCGGGCCTGGGCGCGCTGCTCGGGCCGGCCCGGGCCGTGGTCCTCGTCCTGCTCGCCTCCCCCATGAGCACCACCCAGCTGACCGCCGTCACCGGGCAGGGGCTGGGCTCGGTCGGACGGCATCTGAAGGTGCTGCGGGAGGCGGGGCTGGTGGAGCGCGGGGGCAGGGCCGGGCGGTCGGTGCTGTACGTGCGGACGGCGGCGGGGCAGGTGCTGGTCGAGGCCGGGAAGGTGGCCCGTACCCCGAGCCCGCGACCCGAGCCCGTCACCCGCCGGAGTTAGCATCCGCTCATGACGACTAACGACCACAACGGTTCCGTGCTGGACATCGAGATCGCGGCCCTCAAGGGCGGCTCCGCGAACCTGCCCCGGTACGCGGGCCAGAGCGTGCTCATCGTGAACGTGGCCTCCAAGTGTGGCCTGACCCCGCAGTACACCGGTCTCGAGCGGCTGCAGGAGCGGTACGCCGAGCAGGGCTTCACCGTGCTCGGGGTGCCCTGCAACCAGTTCCTCGGGCAGGAGCCCGGCACCGCCGAGGAGATCGCCGAGTTCTGCTCGGCGACGTACGGCGTGACCTTCCCGCTGACCGAGAAGGTCGAGGTGAACGGGGAGGGCCGGCACGCGCTGTACGAGCGTCTGGTGGGCTTCGCCGACGCCGAGGGGCACAGCGGGGACATCCGCTGGAACTTCGAGAAGTTCCTGATCGGCCGGGACGGCCAGGTCGTCGCGCGCTTCTCGCCGCAGACCGAGCCGGAGTCCGCGGAGGTCGTGGCGGCCATCGAGGGCCAGCTGGCCTAGATCCCGGTTGGCCTTGCCCCGGAGGCGGGGGGAACCCGGCGCCGGGAAAAGGCCGAGCCCTCTCGGCAAGGACGGCGACTGGTCGAGAGGGCTCTTGGGTGGTGCTTGTGCAGTTGTTCGTCGGGAGCTTCTACGCGGGAGCGTCAGAGAGGGCTCCCTACGCCTTGACCGAGGCCACGAAGTCGTTCCACGCGTCGGCGGGGAAAGCCAGGATCGGGCCCTCGGTGACCTTGGAGTCGCGTACGGCGAGCTCCGCGGTGGTGGGCGACTTGACCTCGACGCAGGCGCCGTTGCCCGCGGAATAGGAAGACTTCATCCACGTCTCCGAAGCGCCCTGAATCAGTGCCATGTCCACTCCTGTTACGAGTTGCTGGTGGTGCGGTTCACGCCAACCTTGTTGTCTGATTGGCGTGATCGACGCTACCGGGCAACCGCCCCTGCTGGAGTAGTCGTTCACTCGTCCGATGGCATATTCAGGGTGAGCCTTCCGCTGAATCGTCACCACGGTGTACGATCCGGCACTTCCTGTGGAGCGGGGCTCATTCGGCGTAGGTTTTCGCCACAGTGGAGATGTATTGCCGGGATTGCTCCACATTGAGGGACTGTGCCCGCAGATGCTCGTACATCACGGCGTACTTCTGCACGTCCTGCGCCTTCTCCAGGTACAGGTCGCTGGTGACACCCTCGAGGTAGACCACGCTCGAGTCGGCCGCGTCGGTGAACTCCAGGATCGCGTACTGGCCGTTGAGTCCCGGGTGCGCGCCCACCTCGAACGGCAGCACCTGCACGGTGACGTGCGGCAGCTGGGACATCTCGATCAGGTGCTCCAGCTGCTCCCGCATCACCAGCCTGCTGCCCACGACCCGCTTGAGCGCCGCCTCGTCCAGCACCACCCACAGCCGCAGCGGGTTGTTCTCGGCGGTGATACGTTCCTGTCGGCGCATGCGCACCTGCACACGCTTCTCGATTTCCGCCGTGGAGGTCTCCGGCAACGCGCCCTGGACCAGGGCCTCCGCGTAGGCGCGGGTCTGCAACAGACCGGTCACCAGCTGGGGTTCGTAGACCCGCAGCGACTCGGCGTCGGTCTCCAGGCCGATGTACACGCTGTACGGGATGTCCCCGAACGTGTGCCACCAGCCCTGCTGCCGCGAGTCCCGGGCCATCTCCATCAGCGAGTCGACGATCCGCTGGTCCTCGACCTCGTACACCCCGCAGAGGTCGCGCACATCGCGCTGACTGATACTTCTGCGGCCGTTCTCCAGCCGACTGATCTTCGACTGCGACACCAGCAGCCGCTCCGCCACCTCTTCGGCCGTCATGCCCTTGAGCTCACGGAGCCGGCGCAGCTCCTGGCCGAGCCGGCGTCGCCTGACGGTGGGATTGACATTGGACGCCACGGGACGTGCACCTCCGGCTGCCTGCCTGTACCTGACACTTTGCGTATCTGCTGTTGAGCAGACTGCCACCAAGGTGCTTTCTACCGCTGGCAAACGGTGGATATGCGGCGCGTACGCGTCAGTTCGGGCACGGATTCACGGGTGCAGACGCGGTCGAGCGGGGCGGTGAGACCACGAGGATCTCACCCGCCCCGCTCGAACCAGCGGCTCCCGTACCGGGTCTTGGGACCGGCGGTGCGGCTCAGTGGGCCACGGCGCGCGCCATGGACCCGTGGTGCGGCTGCATCGGAACCCCGCGTGCGGGTTCCGCCGCGGTCCTGACTCCGGGCCCCGCCGGGCGGCCGGCCGTGGCCGGACCGCGCCGCGGCTGGGCCGCCGCGCCGTTCTGTACGTCCATCACGGCATGCGCGACCAGCCCGCCCATGGGGTCGTGCCGGATCAGATCCCGCAACCGGGACCGGGACGAGCGCCCCTCGTTCCCCGGATACAGGTGCTTGCCGAGTCCGACGGCGTGGGCCAGCGCGGCGAGCGCCGCGGTCCGCGGGTCCGGCGGAACGCCGGTGCGGATCGCGGAATCCAGCCGGGCTCGGATCTCCCGGCTGATCTCGGTGTCCGTCGCCTGGTACCGCGTCGTCGGCAACACCCCGCACATCTGGCCCGCCACGGCGGCAACCATGCCGCAGCGCTCCAGATGCGAGAGGTAGGTCTGGCGGAGCCCCAGTCGTGGCCCGCCGATCCAATGGACCGCCCGCACCGGAGCGCCGCGCCTTCGCAGCAACTCCAACGCGCAGTCCAGAGTCGGATCTCCTGTCGGCCGTGGTACCACCACGGCGATACGATCCCCGTCTGGGGCTATCCGTCCGGCCAGCGCCAGCTCCACTAGCTGTGCTCCGGCCAGACCGAGGTCGAGCGACTGCGGCTGTGCAGTGGTACCCGTGGTCGGGTCCAATGCCAGCAGCAAAAGCTCCTCCGGAATTGTTCTGCGGCTCCTGCCCATCCATGCCTCCCCGCGTGGATGAATGACAGGGTGACCCCTCTCACATTGGTCTGTCGAGGGTGCGTGACCGGTTCGTAAGGGAACCGGCAGGTATGTCGTTCTCGTCTACCACAGGGGCCAAGCCCCCACACAGGACACTGGTACATGGTTCGGACAGGGCGCGCGAGTGCGCGTGCGGCGCATGAGGAGGCATCGGTGGCGGGCGAGTCCCCCGACAGGTCGAAGCAGCACGAGGCGTCGGCGGAAGCGACGTCGGGGAGCAGGGGCCCGGTTCCCGAAGGCCGCGATCCGCGGCTCGCGGTGTCCCGCGAAAAGGATTCCTCGGGCGCCGCGGTGGACACGGCGACACAGGTCCTCTCGGTCCGTGACGTGAAGGCCGCCGCCACCGCCGAGGAACCCGAGGTCGCCGAGGACCCCGAGGGCCCTGAGGACGCGGACAGGGACGCCGACCTGCGCGAGGCCGTCTCGGCATGGGTCCGCTCGGCCGACGCGACGGCCAAGACGCCGGAGAACCCCGAAGAAGCCGAGCAGAAGGCCGACTCGGAGGCCCCGGAGGACGGCGAGTCCGACGAGCCGGAGGAACCCGCGGTCGGGAAGGCCGAGGCCGACGCGGAGCCCGAGCCGGAGTCGGACGAGGACACCGAGCCGAAGACTGACGCCGAGTCGGACGGGAGCGCGGACATATCGGCCGAGGCCGAGGCCGAGGCTGAGGCCGAGGCCGACGAGGAGGCGGAGGCGGGCGCCGAAGCGGACGCCGAGGCGAAGCCTGCTGCCGAGGACACGGAAGCCGAGGCGAAGCCGACCGCCGAGGACGAGGCAGAGGCCGGCGACGAGGCCCCGGAGCCCACCGACGAGGACCCGAAGGCCGCCGACGAGGACCCGAAGGCCGCCGACGAGGACCCGGAGCCCACCGACGAGGACCCGAAGGCCGCCGACGGCGAGGGTGCCCCTCAGGGGGCACCCTCAGTCGACGACGAGAGCCGCACAGGTGGTGCGGGTGGGAAGACGGGCGCCGACGGCGAAGCCGAGGCGAAGGGCGCCGAAGCCAAGGGCGCCGTCGATCAGCCCACCGCCGTCTTCAAGGCCGTCCGCCCCAAGAAGCCCGCGGTCGACCAGCCGACCACCGCCCTCAAGCTGGGCGGCAGCAAGTTCGTCCCGCTCAAGAACCCCGACGTCACCACCACCGTCCCCCAGGTCGGCCCCGAGCGCACCACCCAGCAGCCCCTCCCGCCCAAGCCCCCGCTGGACCTGCTGGCCGAGCTGACGAACACGCCTCGGCCGCCGGAGACCGCGGTCCGTACGATCGTCCGCCGGTTCAAGATCTGGACCCCCCTGGCCCTCCTCCTGGCGATCATCTTTGCGGTCGTACAGAACTTCCGCCCCCTCCCCCAGCCCACCCTCGACCTCACCGCGAAGGACAGCTACACATTCGACGGCAGCAAGGCCGACATCCCCTGGCCCGCCGAGGGCCAGGCCGCCCTCGACGTCCAGGGCATCGGCTCCTTCGGCTCGTCCGGCACGCAGAAGCCCGTTCCGATCGCGAGCGTCGCGAAGGTGATGACCGCGTACCTGGTCCTGCGCCACCACCCGCTCAAGAGCGGCGAGGACGGCCAGAAGATCAAGATCGACAAGGCCGGCGAGGAACAGTCGGACGCGGGCCAGGAGTCCACCGTCCCGCTCACCGCCGGCGACTCGATCTCCGAGCGCGAGGCCCTGGAGGCCATCCTCCTGCCCTCCGCCAACAACGTGGCCCGGCTGCTCGCCCGCTGGGACGCGGGTTCGGAGAAGGCGTTCGTGACGAAGATGAACGCCGCCGCCAAGGAACTCGGCATGACCAACACCACGTACACGGACCCGTCGGGCCTGACGGACTCGACGGTCAGCACGGCCGTGGACCAGGTGAAGCTGGCCAAGGCCGCGATGGAGAGCCCGGCCTTCCGCGAGGTCGCGGCGATGATGGAGTACATCGACTACAAGGGCGTCAAGCACAAGAACTTCAACAAGCTGGTGGGCTACAACAACGTCGTCGGCATCAAGACCGGCACCACCACCTCCGCTCTCGGCAACCTCGTGTTCGCGGCGAAGAAGGAGGTGAACGGCGAGATGCGCACCATCATCGGCGCCGTGCTGCGGCAGCCCGCGGGCGGCCCGGAGCACACGATCATCAGCGCCGCTCTGTACGGCGGCGACCAGCTGATCCGGGCCGCGCAGGGCGCGCTGAAGCCGGCGACGATCCTGAAGAAGGGCGACGTCGTCGGCTACGTCGACGACGGGCTCGGCGGCCGGACGCCGGTCGTGGCCACGAAGGACGTCACGGCAGCCGGCTGGGCCGGTCTGAAGGTGAAGCTGTCCTTCGCCGCCGACACCGTGCCGCACACCGCGAAGGCCGGCACGAAGGTCGGCACGCTCACCGTGGGTGACGGTGGGGTCGGTGCGGTGAAGGTGCCGGTGGCCCTCCAGAAGGATCTGGCCGAACCCGGCTTCACGGACAAGCTGACGCGACTCGGCTGAGCCGGACCCCCGGTTCCGCACTCCCGCACCCCGCCGACGGAGCCCCGCGGCGGGGTGCGTGCTAGCGTCACGAATCGGGGCAGGTCGCCGGTCACGGGACGGGACCGCGAACTGGACGAGAAGCGGCCGGGAACACCGAGGGACGCGGCCGAGAACAGAAGACGGGACACGGGGAGTGCCTTCAGGTGGCCACAGCGGAGCCGACACGCACCGACGACGCCGATCCGGACCCGGGATCCGGCTCGCGAATACGCCTGTCCACGGCTGACACGGACGGTCATCACGAGGACCGCCCGGACCGTCACGCGGACGGCGACACGGGCAGTGGGGCGGACCGCCGGACGGACCGCGGCCAGGACAGCCCCACCGCGGCCCCGCCGGCCGGGCTCGCCCGTCTCCTCGCCGCCGCGGAACCTCTCCGCCAGCGGCTCCTGCTGCACCCCGTGCTCTCCCTCACCGCCCTCTCGGGCGCCCTGCACATCATCTGGTTCTTCACGTTCGCGAACAGTGGTGGCGACCTCGCGGCCCAGGACGCCTGGGCGGAGTTCGTCGGCCGGCATCCGGACTCGGCGTACAACCTCGCCTGGTACGGGGGCATGCACCCGGTGTCGTACAGCGTGGTGTCGCCGTATCTGATGTCGCTCCTCGGCGTCCGTACGACGATGATGATCGCCGGGACGGTCTCGGCCGGCCTGCTGACCCTGGTGCTGATCCGCAGCCGTGCGGTGCGGAACCCGCTGTGGGCCTCGCTCGCCGGGGTCTTCGCGCTGATCTGCAACGCGATCTCCGGGCGGGTGACCTTCGGGCTCGGCACGATGTTCGCGCTCGGCGCCGTCGCGGCCGTCTTCTGCTGGCCCTACCGGTGGCGGTACAAACGCTGGGCGAAGGCCCTGGTCGCCGCCCCGCTGGCCGCGCTCGCGACGATGGCCTCGCCGGTCGCGGGACTGTTCGTGGGCCTGATCGCGGCCGCGCTGTTCCTGCAGAAGAGGAGGCCCGGCGCGTGGGCGCTGGGGCTCGCGCCCACGGCGGTGGTCGCCGTCTCGGCGTGGCTGTTCCCGTTCTCGGGCACCCAGCCGATGACGATCGGCTCGGTGATCATGCCCCTGCTGTACGGCCTGCTGTGCCTGTTCCTCGTCCCCAAGGAGTGGATCACCGTACGGCTGACGGCCGCCGTCTACAGTCTCGGGGTCGTCCTGGTGTGGCTGATCAGCTCGCAGATCGGCTCGAACATCTCGCGCCTGCCGATGCTGTTCGCGGGTGCGACACTGATCGCCGCGCTGCCGTTCACGGTGCCCCGCTCGCGCAGGTTCTATGTGACCCTGCTGGCGTTCCTGGGCAGCGTCGGCTGGATCGGCTTCAAGTCGGTCGACGACATCATCCACACGACCCCGGCCGCGTCCTGGGCGCGTGAGCTGGCCCCGCTGGTCAACCAGCTCCAGAAGGTCGGCGCGGAGAAGGGCCGGGTCGAGGTGGTCCCGGTGCGCTCGCACCGCGAGGCCTCCGCACTCGCGCCGGACTTCAACCTGGCCCGCGGCTGGAACCGGCAGGCCGACATGGAGCGCAACCCGCTCTTCTACGACGACACGCTGAACTCGGCGAACTACCACGAGTGGCTCCAGCGGTGGGCCGTGCACTTCGTCGTGCTGCCCAAGGACGACCCGGACGGGGACGGCGGCGAGCGCGAGCGGGCGCTGCTGCGGCGCGGGATGCCGTATCTGAAGCAGATATGGGGCGACGCCAACTGGCAGCTGTTCCGGGTGACCGACCCGGCGTCGCTCGCCGAGCCCAACGCGGTGGTGGACCGGGCCGAGCAGGGCGAGATGACCCTTGAGGTGCGCAAGGCCGGGCGGATCCTCATCAAGATCCCCTACTCGCCGTGGCTGAGCGTCGTCGACGAGAAGGGCAAGAGCCTGAAGGCGCCGCAGGAGACGGAGGCGTCCAAGCACCGGGCCGAGGGCATGCCGAAGACGTACGACAACGTCAACGGATGCCTGATGGAGACGCCGGAGGATGCGAAGGGGGACAAGTGGACGATGCTGGTCGCTCCGCGGACCGGGACGTACCACTTGGCTGCCCCCTACCAGCTGCCGCGCGGTACTCCGTGCCCCGACGAGCTGAAGTGACCCTCTGGGGGCCTCCGCCCCCAGGCCCCCGCTAGCTGCGAAGCTCCGCCACGTACCTGTCCGTGCCCGGCACCGTCGGGATGAACGGGGCCACCAGCTCCACCCGGCCCAGGCCTGCCTCGGTCACCTGCTCGTCCAGCCCGGTGAAGTGCCCCTCCCAGCACTCCCGCGGGTCCGTCTCCAGGAACCACAGCAGGGTCAGGCGGGTGTCGACTCCCTCGACCTGCCTGACGTAGGTCATGCGGTCGCCGGGGAGGGGGGTGGGCCGGAAGACCGTGACCATCGCGGCCGGGGAACCTGCCAGGCGGCGGGGCAGACGGCGGGTCCGGAGCCACTCCAGCAGTTGTGCCCGCTGCTCGGCCGAGTCCGCGTCGATCACCTCCACCACCAGGCCCGCGTACGGATGGTCGAGGGCGTGGAAGTCCCTCGGGCCCGCCGCACCGTCCCGGTAGACCGTCGTCTCGTGGTCCTGGAAGGCCGTGAAGACGTGGATGCGGTCGTGGTAGACGCGGGCGTCGCGGTTGAGACGCTTGTTGATGGCGACCGTCCACTTCATGTGGTCGTCGTAGCGGCCCTCGGTGATCCAGTACGTGGAGAGGTAGCAGCCGGCGGTGACGGGCCGGGCGACGGCCGACTTCTCCGGGTAGCGCAGGAGTTGCAGGTCGCGGGTGGCGACCCAGCGGCGGCCTGCGTACATCCAGGGCATGGCCATGGCGCCGGCGTAGTAGTGGTCGTCCTCGTACCAGCGGTTGTAGGCGTACTCGTGGCCGGGGTGCGGCTCGACCATGGTGATCAGGGCGTGGCCGGGGTGGACGCCGTAGGGGCCCACGGCGGCCAGTTCGGCGTACGTCTCACTACGGGTGTCGGTCTCCTCGGGCATGAACGCTCCTCCCCTTCCGTCCTCCTGCACTCGCCCATACTCTGACGGTCCGTCAGATGATGCGCCAGAGCCAGGACAGCTGGAGGTCCGCCATGTCACTGCTCGCAGGCAAGACCGTCGTCGTCTCGGGGGTCGGGGCCGGACTCGGCCATCAGGTCGCGGCGGCCGTCGTCCGGGACGGCGGGAACGCGGTGCTGGGGGCGCGCACCGAGGCGAACCTCGCCAA
The DNA here is from genome assembly GCF_040630895.1 of Streptomyces sp. NPDC005728. Classification (NCBI taxonomy): domain Bacteria; kingdom Bacillati; phylum Actinomycetota; class Actinomycetes; order Kitasatosporales; family Streptomycetaceae; genus Streptomyces; species Streptomyces sp. NPDC005728. Next base: position 213,498 of record NZ_JBEXYL010000003.1, on the reverse strand, counting down.
GAGCGCGGCCGAGATCGATCCGGACGGCGCGCGCACGGCGTACCGGGCGACCGACATCACCGACGAGGGGCAGTGCGAGGCACTGGCCGGGCTGGCCCGGGAACGCTTCGGCTCGGTCGACGCGGTGGTGCATGTGGCCGCCTGGGACTCCTACTTCGGCGGGGTCGAGGACGCGGACTTCGCGACCTGGCGGTCGGTCATCGACGTGAACCTGCTGGGCACGCTGCGGATGACGCGGGCGTGTCTGCCGGCGCTGAAGGCAGGCGGGGGCGGGTCGGTGGTGTTCATCGGGACACAGTCGGCCGTCGCCGCGCCCTCGCAGGTCAGGCAGGCCGCGTACGCCGCCTCCAAGGGGGCGCTGACCAGCACGATGTACTCACTGGCGCGGGAGCTGGGCCCCCACCGGATCCGGGTCAACACGGTGCTGCCGGGCTGGATGTGGGGGCCGCCCGTGCAGGCGTACGTCCAGTTCACCGCGCACACCGAGGGGGTGCCGGAGGCGGAGGTGCTGGCGCGGCTGACCGAGCGGATGGCGCTGCCGGAGCTGGCGACGGACGGGGACGTGGCCGACGCGGTGGCGTTCCTGGCCTCGGACCGGGCGCGCGCCATCACAGGACAGTCGCTGCTGGTCAACGCGGGTGAACTGATGCACTGAGGCGTCACCAACTCTGCATGGTTGTTCATGTGTGTGAATGGAGGTCATCACAACGAACATTTTTACCCGCTCTTGACCTTCCGCTTTCTTGCCGTACGTACACCTCCGAAACCAGAGTTCACATGCCTGACCCTGGATGCGAACCCTGGAAGGGGACACATGAACGGTCTCGACTGGGCCGTGCTGATCGGCTACTTCGGAGTGATGGTCGCCATCGGCGTCTGGTCGCACAAGCGCGTGGACAACGTCAGCGACTTCTTCACGGCCGGCGGCAAGATGCCCTGGTGGCTGTCCGGCATCTCGCACCACATGTCGGGCTACAGCGCGGTGATGTTCACGGGCTACGCGGGAATCGCCTACACCTACGGCGTCACCTCCTTCATCACCTGGTCCTTCCCGATCGCGCTCGGCATCGCCATCGGCTCGAAGCTGTTCGCGCCGCGCATCAACAGGCTGCGGTCCAGGCTCCATGTGGCCTCCCCGCTGGAGTACCTGAAGAACCGCTACAACCTCCCCACCCAGCAGGCGCTCGCCTGGTCGGGCATGCTGCTGAAGATCGTGGACGTAGGCGCCAAGTGGGCCGCGATCGCCACCCTGTTGTCGGTCTTCACGGGCGTGTCCCTGAACCAGGGCATCCTCATCACCGGCGCGATCACCGCCGTCTACTGCACGATCGGCGGCCTGTGGGCGGACGCGCTGACCGAACTCGGCCAGTTCCTCATCCAGTTGCTGGCCGGCGTCTCGATGTTCGTCGCGGTCGTACTGAAGCTGAACGACAAGAACATCGGCTTCTTCGGCGCCTGGGACGAGCCCGCGCTGCACGGCCACGGCAAGCCGCTGGTCGGCCCGTACGGCACGGTCTTCCTCCTCGCGTTCCTGTTCATCAAGCTCTTCGAGTACAACGGCGGCATGCTCAACCAGGCCCAGCGCTACATGGCGACGGGCAGCGCACGCGAGGCCGAGCGCTCCGCGCGCCTGTCGGCGATCCTGTGGCTGGTCTGGCCGGTCGTCCTCTTCTTCCCCATGTGGATGTCCCCGCTCCTCGTCCACGCGCAGAAGCCGGACGGTTCGGACTCCTACGCCCTGATGACCGAACAGCTGCTGCCGCACGGCCTGTTGGGCCTGGTCATCGTCGGCTTCTTCTCGCACACGATGGCCATGTGCTCCTCGGACGCGAACGCGATCGCCGCGGTGTTCACGCGGGACGTGGCGCCGGTGCTCTCGGCCCAGGCGCGGTCGTGGACCGAGCGCTCGGGTCTGATCGCGGCCCGCGTGACCACGGTTGTCTTCCTCGGCCTGTCCATGGCGGTGGCGACGCAGGTCAACTCGCCCGCTTTCAAGGACATCATCACGGTCGTCATCAAGTGGGTCGCCGGTCTCATGGGCCCGATCGCCATCCCGATGATGCTGGGTCTGCTCCGCACGTTCCGCCGCTCCGGCCCGACGGCGGCGCTCACCAGCTGGGCGGCGGGCCTGCTGGCCTTCTGGCTGGTCAACTACCCCATCAACTGGAGCGTCGACGGCGGAGTCCCGCTCCAGTACCAGGTCTCGATCCCGCTGGCGGTCTCCCTGGTCCTGTACATCCTGATCGGCTACCTGAAGCCCGAGGACACCCCCGAGCGTCTGGCGATCATCGAGAAGCTCAACACGGACGGGGACGGCGCCGCGGCGGTACCGGTGCCGGCGGGGGCGGGCGACGACGTCGTGGGTGCGCCCAACCAGCCCCTGTAGCCTGCCGGTTGATCACCAACTTGGCACGAACGGGGAAATCATGAGCATGGACGCGGTGCGGGCGGCCTCCCGAGTGGTGGGCCGCCGTACCACTCTGCGCTATCTCACCATCGGGGTCGGAGCCTCGCTGCTCGCCGCGTGCAAGGGCAACGACAAGGCGAAGGGTGACAACGAGGGCGGCGGCAACTCGTCAGGGGTGTCCGGGGTGACGGGCAGGGCGTTCGCTGCCTTCGTACGCGGCTCCTGGAAGGTCACCTCGCAGATGCCGGGCGCCAACGGCGAGACGCACGCGTACTCCGCAAACGTCGACGACGGCGTCTTCACCCTGGACTTCGGTGGCGGGAAGACGGCGAAGGGCACATGGTCGCTCCAGGGCGGGCGGCTGGCACTGCGGGTGCCCGAACGGCTGGGGGACGACAGCGGCGAACTCTACGACGCCGCCGCCGAGAACGTTCCGGCGACGGTCGGTGACTCCGTGGCCGTGGGCCTGCCCTGGCAGCCGCCCGGCGAGTCGGGCACCGGTTCCGGCCAGCGGCTCGAAGTGGATTACAACACCAAGGCCGGCGTACGCATCCGTCACTTCGATGCGAGCGGCAGCATGACCATCCACCACGGCGTCCGGGCCTGAGGTCACGCCCGCGGATACCGCGCCAGCCACCCCGGCGACGACCCCGCGGGGCCGTGCAGTGCCGGTCCCTGGGTCATCTCCATGGCGAAGTCGTCGGCCAGTTCCAGGAGCGTCGGCCGCCCTTCCAGCTCGGTCAGCCAGGCCGGCGGGAGGGCGGTTTCGCCGTGGAGGGCGCCGAGGAGGCCGCCGGTGAGGGCGCCCGCCGCGGCCGAGGGGCCGCCCTGGTTGACCGCGAGGCACAGGCCGTGGCGTACGTCCTCCCCCACCAGCGCGCAGTACACGGCCGCGGCCAGCAGCCCGTCCGCCGTGCCGTCGCCGGCCAGTTCCTCCACCCGTCCCGGGCCGGGCAGGCCTTGCCGTACCGCGCCGAGCGCGTGCTGGAGGGCGTCGGAGACGGGCTGGTGGCCGGGGCGGGCGGCGAGCAGGGCGAGGGCCTGCTGCACGGCGCTGTCCAGGCTCTCGCCGCGGGCGAGGGCGTGCACGATGACGGCGTACGCGCCCGCCGAGAGGTAGGCGATGGGGTGGCCGTGGGTCTGGGCCGCGCACTCCACGGTCAGCTGGACGACCAGTTGGGGTTCCCAGCCGACCAGCAGGCCGAAGGGCGCGGAGCGGGCCACGGCCTCCGGGCCCAGCTCGCCCGGGTTCTTCGGGGTCTCCAGCGTGCCCATGGTCTCGTCGCCGAGCCCGACCAGGAGGGACCGGGCCGGGTCGCGGCGGGCGTACAGCCACTCCTCGCGGGCCAGCCAGCCGTCGTCCTTGCGCCGCTCGTCGGGCCCCCAGTCCCGCTGGGTGGCCGCCCACCGCAGATAGGCCCGGTGCAGATCGGTCGGCGGATGCCAGGCGCCGGTGTCCCGGCGCACCTGGGCGCGGATCAGCCCGTCGACCGTGAAGAGGGTGAGCTGGGTGTGGTGGGTGACCGTGCCGCGCCGCCCCTGCCCGAAGGCCAGGTCGAGCAGCCCTTCCGCGCCGTACACGGAGCGGATCTCCTCCAGGGCGAGCGCGTCGGCAGGCCCGCCGAGCGCGTCGCCGACGGCCGCGCCGAGCAGGGTGCCGCGCACCCGGCTGCGGAAGTCCTGCTGCTCGGCGCGTCCCCAGACGGCACCGGAAGTCGCACCCACTCAGACCTCCTCACAGCACCGTCCGTACGTACGACGCTCAGCACTGTAATCGACCGAGGGCGATCGATTCACGGGGGCAAATCGGCCCTGCCCGGTCATTCCCGCACAGCTAGGAGCGCTTCGACCTCGTCCAGGATCCGGTCGAGGCCGAAGTCGAGCGGGTCGAGACGGGAACCGGTCGGCGTGACGGGCGAACAGCTCGCCGGTGAGACGGATCCACTCCCTGTCCTCGGGGGCGCTGCCGGCGTCGGAGCGGGGTCAGCCGTACCAGGCGACGTTGCAGACGAAGATGCACCCGTGGCGGGGTACCGCGAGGAAGCCGATGAAACCACGACCGCCGAGGATGTCGAACTCCGCGCGGTATCCGAAGAGCGTTCGGGATCTGGCCGCAGCAAGGCGCCCGACTCGCCGTCACCGGCGCCTCCTGGACGGAGTTCCTCGCCTTCGCCGCTCACTCCGCAAAGCGCGCCCGCATCGCGTCCCTGGCCGCAACCACCCGCTCCAGCCGGGGCGCGAGCCTGGCACGGTCGATGCCGGGGCTGTGCAGCAGGGTGTCGAGGCCGTCGGCCAGGGTCGCCAGGTCAGGCCACTCGTGCGGTACGGCAAGCGCGCGGTGCAGTTGGTTGTCCAGTTCGGGCCAGTCCTGGAGACCCGCGCTGATCAGCACCTCGACGAGGTCGTGCGGGATGTCGGGACAGGCGCCGGGTTGCCGAGCCGACTGCGCGCAGCTCGTCCACAGCGGGCGGGCGGCGGCTACGCCCTGGTGCCCGCTCACCGCGAGGGCCACGGTCAGGGCCGCGCCCAGCCGGACGTGCGGACGGACCTGGGCCGGCTGCTGACGGGCCCAATCGGGATCCCCGCCCAGCGAGAGGTACCGCTCCAGGTCCGAGCGGGCCCGCTCCAACCGGCCGACTGCCAGGTCCGTCCCGATCTTGTTCGCCAGGGCCCACGCGCCCTCGGGATCCAGTTCCACCGCGTGATACGCGTCGGCGAGCGCCTTGTCGTAACTGCCCTGGCGGCGTCGCACCTGGGAGCGGTGCACCAGGGCCCAGGGGTAGTCCGGGGTGCGGCTCAGCGCACGGTCGAGGTCGGCCAACGCCTCTTCGTCGCGGCCCTGTTTGCCGTACAGGGCACCCCGGCTGGCGTACACGGAGGGGTAGTCGGCATCCAGGTCGAGGGCCTTCTGGTAGTCGGCGAGCGCCTCCTCCTCGCGGCCGACGGCGCTGAGCGCGTCGCCCCGCTCGCACAGCACCCAGGGTGCCTCGGGGGATAGAGCCACCGCGTGGTCCAGGTCGGCGAGCTGCTGCTCGCGTTCACCGCGGGACCGCCGTAGCCGGGCCCGCCGGACGAGGCCCCAGACGAAGTCCGGGTCGATCTCCAGCTCACGGTCCAGGTCGGCGAGCGCGAGGTCGTACCGGCGGAGCGTGTGGTGAGTGACACCCCGGGCGGCCCAGGCGCCCCGCAGCGTCGGGTCGAGCTCGATCGCCCGGTCCAGATCCTGCAGGGCGGCGTCGTAGCGCCCGCACATCCGGTGGTAGTCGCCACGGGACGCGAGGTACCGGGCGTTGTCGGGTTCCTGGACGAGCACGTGGTCCAGGTCCTCGACAGCCCCTTCGAAGTCCCGCAGTTCGGCGCGGACGACGGCACGGCCGTGGCGGGCGAAGAGCAGCTCGGAGTCGAGGGCAACGGCCCGGTCGTACTCGGACACCGCGCGCTCGTGCTCGTCGGCCACCCGGAAGAGGTTGCCCCGGACGGCGTGCGCGATGGACCGGGACGTGGTGTCGAGGGCGGCATGGTCGAGCAGCAGGCCCAGCGCGGGGGCGGCGGTCGGGTCCTCAAGGGCGTGCAGCAGTTTCCGGCCCCAGTCCGTCACCGTCTCGGCCTGGGCGTCCGTTCCGGCCTCCACCAGCATCCGGGCCCAGCGGCGGGCCTCCTCCTCCCCCTGGCCGCAGGCCCGCACCACGGCTCCGAGCACGAACGGCAGCGCGGTCCGCTCCCCCGCACACAGCCGGTGATACGCCTCCGCCAGCCGCAGTTCCCGCCACGCCTCGTCGGCCCAGGGATCGGGCAGACCTGCCTGCCGCTCCTCCCGCCACCCCCCGAAGGTCTCCGCCAGCCGCCCGTGCCGTTCCGCCCATTTCCGCGGTGACCGCCTACGCTGCAAGCGCAGCATCGGCGCCCGTACGACATCGTGGTACTGCGCCCGTTCGCCCCGTTCGCTGACGAACGGCATCCCCCGTAACCAGTCGTACAGGGCCTCGGCCTCGTCCTCCGCGCAGTCCGCGGCCGCCCGGAAGACATCGGCGTCCAGTCTTCGCGGCAGCGCACAGGCCAGGGCCACCGCCCGGCGCACCGGATCCGGCTCCCACTTCAGGAACCGTTCCACCGCCGTGGCGCTCGGGTCCCCCACGTCGTCCGGGTCGGCCGGGCGGGCCTCGGCGAGGGTGGAGACGAGGACGGGCAGGCCGCCGGTGAGGCGGAGCACCTCGGCGACGACCGGCTCGTCCCGCACGCCCCGGTCGGCGAGCAGGCCCCGCGCCTCGGACTCGGTGAACGGGCCGAGCGGCAGGTCGGCCACGAAGTCGGCGAAGCCGCCCCAGCGGGCGGTGTCGAAGGGACGCTGGCCTGCGGTGACCACGATGACGTTGGCCGGGAGCGCGCCGTAGCGGTCGGTGGTCATCAGCTGGTGCAGCCAGCCGTCCAGGAAAGGGCCGGTGCGCTCGTACGTGTCGAAGTGGAGGACCAGCCAGGGGACCGACGCCGTCACGTCCGCCAGTTCGTCCAGCAGCTTCGGGGTCAGGACCCGCTCGGGGGACAGCACCAGTTGCACGTCCTCCTGGTTGCGGAAGCGTGCGCTGAGCCTCGACCTCAAGCGGGCGGCGCCGTCCGCCAGTTGACCCGCGTCCACCGCTCCGACGAAGGCGCCGGCGCCGGGGACGAGGGCGCCCACTCCCGCCATGCCCAGCCGGAGGGCGGTCGTGGTCAGCGGAGAGGGGCCTTCGGGAGCGGGTTCCAGCGTCGCCGCCTCGGCCTCCGCCTCGTGCCGCCGCTCCCGATGGGCGACCAGCATCTCCTCCAGCTTCTTCAACCGGTGGCCCTGCTGGGCGAGGTGGTGGCAGATCGCCGCCATCGCCTCCGGCACGCTCCCCGCGCCCTCGTCGACGTACGCCGTCAGCGCGCCCCGCTCCCGCGCGATCTGCTCCAGCTCCCGCACCAGGAACGTCTTTCCGACGCCCGCGTTGCCGTGCACATGGAAGAGGAAACGGTGACGTTCGTCCTCCGGTGGAAGGTTCAAGTTCTCCCGGAACGCGGCCCGTTCGTCGCTCCGGCCGACCAAGCCGGCTCGTCTGCGCCGCGCGATCAGCTCCTGCATCGACGGCCGTGCCTGCGCCATGCGTACGCCCCTCCCCGCAGTCCGCCCTTCATTGTGGCTCAATGCGCGTGGGAGGAGCGGGCGTTCGTCGGGGAGAATCCAGCCATGACCACCACCCCCACCACAGCCACCACCCCCACCAGCCGCACCGCCGGTACCGGTGCCGCCCTGGCCGCCGGTGTGCTCACCGGCATACTCGCGCTCTACATCGCCCTGGTCGCCCTCGGGAACATCACCGACTTCGGGACCAATCAGCAGTTCGTGCGGCACGTGCTCGCGATGGACACGACCTTCAAGGACGACAACCTGATGTGGCGGGCGATCACCAGCACCGCGCTCCAGGACACCGCCTATGTCGCGATCATCGTGTGGGAGAGCGTGGCCGCCCTCGTCCTCATCGGGGGGACGTACCTCTGGGTGCGGCGGGACGCCGCGCGTGCCCGACGGTTCTCCACCTACGGGCTGCTGATGCTCGTCCTGCTCTTCGGCGCCGGGTTCATCGCCATCGGCGGGGAGTGGTTCGCCATGTGGCAGTCGAAGACCTGGAACGGGCTGGACGCGGCGACCCGGGTGTTTCTGCTCAGCGGAGTGGCGTTGATCGTCAACCACCTGCCGGGCGGGCGGGCGGAGCAGACCCCGACTACGTGACGACCGTCACTTTGGTGCCCAGGTCGCCGAAGGACCAGAGCGCGGCTCCGTCTTCTTTGCGGAGGCGGATGCCGCCCCGTTTCTGGCCGTTCGCCGGGGGCGGCGAGGCGCCGTCGAGGGCGTTGGAGAAGGCTATGTTCACGCCGGACGCCTTGGTGAAGTACATGACGTGCTCGATCTGGACGCCGTCCGAGCCCTGGATGGACTGCGTACGGTTGATGATCGAGTAGCGGCCGGGCTGCGGGCTCACCGTGCCCGGCCACACCGTGAACGTACGCGACGTCTTGCCGGTCGCGTCCACCACCCACACCCGCTGCTCGCGGAGCGAGTACACGATCCGGCGGCCCGTGCCCGACCCGTCCGGCAGCGCGGGCGGCGCCGACGGCTTCGGCGAGGCGGACGCGTGGGTGCCCGCCGACGCCGACGGGCTGGGCTTGGCCGTCGCGGCCGTGGGAGTCGGCCCGTGGCTCGCCTGTACCGCGAGGGCGACGACGACCGCGGTCGCCCCCGCCGTCAGACCGGAGACCCAGGCCCACGAGGGCAGTCGGGCAGCCACGGGTACGCATCTCCTCCGCTACGGGTCCCCTCTCAGCACGAGGGTCGGATCATCGTACTCAGTCCGGGGTCAGTCCAGGACCGGCAGGAGGTCGGGCAGGTGGCCGTCCGAGGCCGCCGCCGCCCGCTGCCGTTCCTCGGACACCTCTCCGTACAGGGTCGTACGCGGCTTCGCCGGACGGCCGGCCGCCTCGGCCACGGACATCAGGTCCTTGATCGACTTGTAGGAGCCGTACGACGAGCCCGCCATGCGGGAGATCGTCTCCTCCATGAGGGTGCCGCCGAGGTCGTTCGCGCCGGAGCGGAGCATCTCCGCCGCACCCTCGCTGCCCAGTTTGACCCAACTTGTCTGAATGTTGGGGATGTAGGGGTGGAGGAGGAGACGGGCCATCGCCGTCACCGCCCTGTTGTCGCGCGTGGAGGGGCCAGGCCGTGCGATGCCCGCCAGGTACACCGGTGCGTTCGTGTGGATGAAGGGGAGCGTCACGAACTCCGTGAAGCCGCCCGTGCGCTGCTGGATACCGGCCAGCGTGCGCAGATGCCCGAGCCAGTGGCGGGGCTGGTCGACATGGCCGTACATCATCGTGGACGAGGACCGGATGCCCAGCTCGTGGGCGGTCGTGATCACCTCGATCCACGTCGCCGTGGGCAGCTTGCCCTTGGTCAGCACCCAGCGGACCTCGTCGTCCAGGATCTCCGCCGCCGTCCCGGGGATGGAGTCCAGCCCCGCCTCCTTGGCGGCGGACAGCCACTCCCGGATCGACATCCCGGTGCGGGTCGCGCCGTTCACCACCTCCATCGGCGAGAAGGCGTGGACGTGCATCCCGGGGACCCGCTCCTTCACCGCCTTGGCGATGTCGAAGTAGGCGGTGCCCGGCAGGTCGGGGTGGATCCCGCCCTGCATGCACACCTCGACCGCGCCCACGTCCCAGGCCTGCTGGGCCCGGTCCGCCACCTGCTCCAGCGACAGCGTGTACGCGTCCGCGTCCGTCCTGCGCTGTGCGAAGGCGCAGAAGCGGCAGCCGGTGTAGCAGACATTGGTGAAGTTGATGTTGCGGGTGACGATGTAGGTGACGTCGTCACCCACCGCCGACCTGCGCACGTCGTCGGCCACCCGGCACAGCGCGTCCAGCGCCGGGCCGTCCGCGTGGAACAGGGCCAGGGCGTCGGCGTCCGTGAGCCGTGTGGGGTCGTCGGCCGCCGTGCGCAGGGCCTGGCGGACGTCCGTGTCGATGCGTTCCGGTGCCATGCCGGGGGCGGCCGCCTCGCGCAGCGCCTCCCAGTCGCCGTAGACCTCGTCGAAGTCGTCGCGCCGGTCGGTCGTACGGCCCTCGGTGTCGATCGCCGCGTGCAGGTCCGTGCGGCCGCTCGCCGCGAACGCCTCCTCCGGCTCCTGCCACGGGTGTCCCTCGACCACCGCGTCCGGACGTGCAAGGCCGGTCTCCGGGTCGGCGAGCGCGTCGACGTGCGGGCGCAGGCGCGGGTCCAGCCAGGGTTCGCCGCGACGCACGAACTCCGGGTAGACGCAGAGGCGTTCGCGCAGCTCGAAGCCGGCGGCCCGCGAGCGCTCGGTGAGTTCCTCGATCTGCGGCCAGGGGCGTTCGGGGTTGACGTGGTCGATGGTGAGCGGGGAGACCCCGCCCCAGTCGTCGATGCCGGCGCCGATGAGCCGCTCGTACTCGGAGTCGACGAGGTTCGGCGGGGCCTGGAGGCAGGCGCTCGGACCCATGAGGTGCCGGGCCACGGCCACCGTGGCGACCAGCTCGTCCAGTTCGGCGTCCGGCATGCCGCGCATCGCCGTGTCCGGCTTGGCGCGGAAGTTCTGGATGATCAGCTCCTGGATGCCGTGGTAGGCCCGGGAGACCTTGCGGAGGGCGAAGAGGGATTCCGCGCGCTCCTCGTAGGTCTCGCCGATGCCGATCAGCAGGCCGGAGGTGAAGGGGACCGAGGAGCGGCCCGCGTCCTCCAGCACCCTGAGCCGCACGGCCGGTTCCTTGTCCGGGGAGCCGTGGTGCGGGCCGCCGGGCTCGGACCAGAGCCGGGTGGCCGTCGTCTCCAGCATCATGCCCATGGAGGGGGCCACGGGCTTCAGGCGCTGGAAGTCCGTCCAGGTCATGACGCCCGGGTTGAGATGGGGCAGCAGGCCGGTCTCCTCCAGGATGCGGATGGAGATGGCGCGGACGTAGGCGATGGTGTCGTCGTAGCCGTGCGCATCCAGCCACTCGCGCGCTTCCGGCCAGCGGTCCTCGGGCTTGTCGCCCAGGGTGATCAGGGCTTCCTTGCAGCCGAGGGCGGCGCCCTTGCGGGCGATGTCGAGCACCTCGTCGGGGGACATGAACATCCCGTGGCCCGCCCGGCGCAGCTTGCCGGGGACGGTGACGAAGGTGCAGTAGTGACACTTGTCCCGGCACAGCCGGGTGAGGGGGATGAAGACGCTCTTCGAGTAGGTGATGACACCGGGCCTGCCCGCCGCCTCGAGCCCCGCGTCCCGCACCCGGGCGGCCGACGCGGCGAGGTCGGTCAGGGCCTCGCCGCGGGCCTGGAGGAGCACCGCCGCCTCGGAGGTGTCGAGGGCGACGCCGTCCCGGGCACGTTTGAGGGCGCGACGCATGGAGTTCTCGGTCGGGCCGGTTCCGGAGGTCGCGGAAGTCGTCATTCCCTGAGCATACGTTCGGGCTGGTCAGCGGAGCGGGGTACCTGGGCGGCTCCGCTCCCCAGGAAACCGGCGTACTCGTCCAGCACCCGCAGCACCTCCGACTCCCCCGCCGACGGGAGTTGGACGACGGTCTCCTCGATGCCCAGTTCGGCGTAGTGGGCGAGCTTGCCGGGGGTGGGGTGGACGGCGTACGGCACCACCTGGAGGGCGGCCGGGTCGCGGCCGGCGTCCGCCCAGACGGACCGCAGCACCGGCAGCGACTCGGTGAGCCCACGGCCGCCGATCGGCAGCCAGCCGTCGGCGTACTCGGCGATGTGCGCGAACAGCTTGGGTCCGGCGGCCCCGCCGACGAGGGTGCGGGGGCCGACGAGGGGGCCGCGCGGCTTCTGCACCGGCTTGGGGAACACGAAGCTCGGCCGCACGCTGCCGAACTCCCCCTCGTGGCCGACCGGTTCCTCGGACCACAGCGCCCGCATCAGCGCCATCCGGTCCCGGACCAGCTCCCGGCGGCCGCGCCACTCGACACCGTGGTCGTCGGCCTCCTCGACGTTCCAGCCGAAGCCGAGGCCGAGGGTGAAACGGCCGCCGGAGAGGTGGTCCAGGGTGGCGATCTGCTTGGCCAGGCCGATCGGGTCGTGCTGGGCGACCAGCGTGATCCCGGTGCCGAGCGCCAGCCCCCGGGTGACGGCAGCGGCCTGGCCGAGGGCGACGAAGGGGTCGAGGGTGCGGCCGTACTCACGCGGCAGGTCGCCTCCGGCCGGGTACGGGGTCGTTCGCTCCACGGGGATGTGGGTGTGTTCGGGGAGGTACAGCCCGGCGTAGCCGCGCTGCTCGAGTTCGCGGGCGAGACGGGTGGGGGTGACTGTCTCGTCGGTGAGGAAGATCGTGACGGCGATGCGCATGGGTCTCCTGTACCCGGTGCGGCTCCAACTGTCCATACCAACTGGTCGGCATCGACGACGGACGCCGCCGCTCCACGACGCCTCCCCTGCGCTCGAAACCCGCCGATTTCCTTCTCTTCCTTGCGAGTTCACGCCCACGGGGAACGCTTGCGGGTATGTGTGACGACGACGCAAGACTCGGAAGACGCGCCCTGTTCGTGACGGGCGCCGCGGCCGCGCTTACGTTAAGAGGCGTGACCTTCGCGAGAGGGGCGGACGACATGCGCCAAGCCGAGACCCGTACGGTACGCGGGACTCTGCCGCCCGGCTCGCCCGACTTCGTGTACGTGCCCGTCGACGTACCCGAGGGCACCAGGGAGATCAAGGTCTCCTACACCTACGACCGCCCGGCCGTCCCCGCCGGCACCCCGGGCAACGCCCTCGACATCGGCATCTTCGACGAGCGGGGGACCGAGCTGGGCGGGAAGGGCTTCCGCGGCTGGTCCGGCGGGGCCCGGACGGAGTTCTACGTCCGGGCCGACGACGCCACACCCGGCTACCTCCCCGGGACGATCAACCCGGGCACCTGGGAGATCGCCCTCGGCCCCTACACCGTCGCCCCGCAGGGGCTGTCGTACGAACTCACGATCACGCTCTCCTACGGCGAGCAGGGTGCCGTACCCGAGCCCGTGTACCCGCGGCAGCGCGCCAAGGGCCGCGGCCGGGACTGGTACCGCGGTGACTGCCATCTGCACTCCTGGCACTCCGACGGCCGCCGCACCCCCGCCGAGATCGCCGCGCTCGCCCGCGCCGCGGGCCTGGACTTCATCAACAGCTCCGACCACAACACGCACACCTCGCACGCCCACTGGGCGGACGTCGCGGGCGACGACCTGCTGGTGATGCTGGGCGAGGAGATCACCACCCGCAACGGCCACGTCGTGGCGCTCGGCACGGACCCCGGCACCTTCGTCGACTGGCGCTACCGGGCCCGCGACAACCGCTTCGGCAGGTTCGCCCGCCAGATCCGCAGGTCCGGCGGCCTGGTCGTCCCCGCCCACCCGCACGCCACCTGCGTGGGCTGCAACTGGAAGTTCGGCTTCGGCGAGGCGGACGTCATCGAGGTGTGGAACGGGCCCTACACGCCCGACGACGAGGTGGCGCTGGCCGACTGGGACAGCATGCTGGTGGCGTCCGCGCGCGAGGGCCGGGCCTGGATCCCGGCGATGGGCAACAGCGACGCCCACCGTGACCCCGACCCGGTCGGCACGCCGCAGACCGTGGTCCTCGCCGACGGGCTGACCCGGGAGGCGATCCAGGAGGGCCTCAAGGCGGGGCGCTCGTACGTCGCCGAGTCCGCCAAGGTGGCCCTGTCCTTCACCGTGAGCGGCGGGCGCGGCGAACACGCCGGGATCGGTGAGCGGTTGGAGGTCGGCCGGGACGCCCCGGTGACGGTCCGCCTGGAGGTCTCCGGCGCCCCGCGCTGCTCGGTCCGTCTCGTCACCGACCAGGGCGTGCTGTTCACCGGTGCCCCCCTGCCGGTGACCGGTTCGGGGGTGGTGGAGTGGCGCACGACCCCGTCGTACGCGGCCTACGTCCGCGCCGAACTGCGGCACGAGACGGCGGCGGGACCGCTGCCGGGGGCACTGGCCGCGTTCACCAACCCGATCTTCCTGGGCCGCCGGTGACGGTGGCCGTGCCTACCGGCGGCTGTTCCGGCGCATGCCGATGATCTCGGCGACCGTGTCCAGCCACCGGGCGACGCGGTCCTCGCCCTCCGGTGTGGTGACCATCGTCGCCGCGGTCTCCAGCCAGTCGCGCAGCACCGCTGCCGCCTCCCGGGACGGCAGCGGTTCCGGCAGCCCGGCCGCGTACGCCGGACCGCCCGCCCGCACGATCTTTGCGACGAAGGCCACCGAACGCGGCACCACGCCGAGCCGGTCCAGGGTGACGGCGGCGGCGACGGCGCCGTCACCGAACAGGGCGGTGCGGAAGGCGTCCTGGGTGAGGCCGTAGCGGAGCAGGACGGCCACGTCGGTGGCGGCGAGGACCTCGTCGTCGGTGCGGGATGCGGAGGGCATGGGGAACGCTTCCGGTTCTCGGGTGGGGTGGGTCAGCGGACCGTGATCGTGTAGACGAAGAACGCGGGCAGGTCGTCCGGTGTGCCGGTGGCGGTCGGGAACGGGCTCATCGTGGTGGTACCAGGGGCGGTCGCGTTCGGGAACGGAGCCGCCGACTCGGTTCCGCTGTGGCAGCCGGCCATGGGGCAGTGCAGGAGCTTGACCGTGGCCTTGCCGGGCTTGAGCGCCGTGAAGTCGAAGAACTGGGTGCCGTCGCCGGAACCGACGAGATCGCTGTCGCCGCCCTTCTCCTCCTCCCGCTTGCCCCGGTACTTCAGGATGCCCGCGTCCGGCCGGGGCTCGGCCAGGTACCAGTTCTGCCCGATCGCGGGATTCGCCGGCACCGTCAGCGTGAACTCGTCCCCCGCATCGACCGTGATGGCCTCGCGCTCCTTGGTGCCGTACTCATCGGCTCCCCCCTGACCACCGCAGCCGGTCAGGACGAGGACTGCGGCTGCCGTGGCGGCCAGGGAGGTCAGTACGGTGCGCATGTTCACGGTTGCTCAGCTCTGCTGGATGTAGACGGTGTCGACGTTGCCCTTGTGCGCGGCCGAGTAACGGTCGTCCGCGGCCGCGTGGAGGTCTCCCTTGATGAAGTCCTCCTCGCTGACCCAGGTGGTGACGCCCCAGGGGTTGTAGATCTGGAGCCTGTCCCCCTCCTGACCGATGATCATCATGCTGTGGCCGTGCCGGTCCTTGTTCTCGTCGTACCGCTCGATGTTGATGGGTACGGGCTTGCCCTCGGCGACGGACTTCTCGATGTCGGGCAGAACGTTGCGCCGGTCGTCCTCGCCACCCATGTTCTGGGCCTCGTAGTGATCGCCGGTGTGCGGGCTGAGCTCCTTGTTGGAGATCTCCACCTGCCCGTCCTTGTCCATGCCGGACGGGTGCTCGTCCCACCACCAGCCGGAGTTGTCGCCGTCGCCCTCTTCGTGCAGGCGGAGCTGTTCGTCGGTCAGGCGCTTGCGGAAGTGCTCCGGGTCGTCGTCCGTGCCGTCGGGGCCGCCGGTCAGCTCCAGGGCGTACACGGGATCCACGAGGGCACGCGCGGTGACCGTGGAGGAGGGCACGCACGTCTCGCCGTCCTGGTCCCACAGCTTGCCCTTGAAGGCCTGCTTCTCCTGCTCCTTGGCCGACGGGGCGTTGCCCGTCGTCACCGGCGCCAGGTGCTGCTGCAGCCACACCGGGTCCTTGCCGTGGATCTTCTTCGCGAACGTGTCGACCTCGTCGACGGAGTTGCCCGCGGCCAGGGCCTTCATCAGGTACGCCTTCTCCTGCGGCGTCTTCGCGTCCGCCAGGAGGAGTTCCATCCGGGCCTGGTCCGCCGCAGACAGCTTCTCCATGGCGCGCCCGGACCGCTCCAGGTCGTTCGCCGTGAGGATCTCGTTCAGCTCGGGATCGCCGCCCGCATTGCTGGTGTCGGCGAGCATCAGCCGGTCGACCGCGGTCAGGTCGTCGGTTTTCATCTTGCCGGCGCGGGCTTCGGCGGCCCACTTGTTCAGGTCGCGGGCGGCATGGCGCGCGGCGTCGTCGGCGGTGACGGCGGCGTCGTGGAGCAGCTTCACGCCGGAGGAGGCCACGGCGCGGGCCTTCAGCCGCTCCGACTCCTCCTCGTCGTCCTCGTGCAAGTCGTCGAAGAAGCCGTCCTTGCCGCCCAGCATGCCGCGCGCCTCGCGCAGCTTGGCGCGGCCCTCGCCGTCGCCCTTCTGCGCGACCTTGAGCCAGTCGGCCAGGTTCAGCAGGGCGTTGCCGCCGCCCCGGAGCGCCTCGGACATCTGCACGGCGGACCGCGAGGCGGCGGAGATCACGTCGGAGGCAAGGACGCTGGTGTCGCCGACCCACACGTCCGGCAGGCCCTTGCGGGCCACCTTGTCGACTCGCTCGGAGACACCGATGGCGTGGTCGGCCTGTCCCCGGTAGCGCTTGCCCAGCGTCTCCAGGGTGGCCGGGTCGCCCACCGGGGCGGACACGGCGAGCGCGGAGTCGATCGCGTCGATCAGGTCGTTCTTGCTGCCGGCCGAGGCGATGTCGCCGCTCAGCCCGGCCAGCCGCTTGCGGCGGTCGGTGGTGGATTCCGTCATCGGGCGGTCCTCAGTAGCTCGACAGGGCGGAGGGACGCTCGGCGTACGCGGGCATGGTGCTCACCCCGGCGTCGGGCACGCGGACATGCGCGGCCTGTGTCCCGACGAGGTGGTCGCTGCCGCCGTAGGCGCCCTTGGCCGCACGGACCTTCTTCCCGAGCTCGTGCAGCGCTTCCTCGAGCGTCTTGGACTCCGCCTCCCAGGCCGCGGCGTACGTGTTGAACGCCTGCCCGGAGTCGGAACCGCCCAGCGCGTCCAGCGCGTAGCAGAGCGTGGGATTGATCGCCTGCGCGATCTTCCCCGCGTCGTCGCCCGCGCCGTCCAGTTCCTTCGCCTGGCCGGACATACCGGACTTGACCTGATAGCCGTCCGAAGACGTGCCCATATCACTGCCCCCCGTTGCAATCGATCACGACCGCGGGGGAGGCTAACACGCCCCAGCCGTACGCCCTTCCACGAAGCACCCGCCCCGCACAGAGCTGCCACAGCACCCACGCGAGCTTTGCGGACGGACGCCGTCCGTGGAGAAGAGCAGGAGAGTCCGAGACATGTCACGCACCGCCGCCGACCTCAAGCGGCAGATCCTCACGCGCCTGCAGCGCCATGTGGCCAACCCGCTCAACCGGCGCATCCCGACGCAGACCGTCCTGGAGACCACCGGCCGCAGGTCCGGCCTGCCCCGGCCGACGCCGGTGGGCGGGAGCCGGGTCGGGGACTCCTTCTGGCTCGTCTCGGAGTTCGGGTTCAAGTCGCAGTACGTCCGCAACATCCAGGCCGACCCGCACGTCCGCATCCGGATCCGGGGCCGCTGGCACCACGGCACCGCGCACCTCCTCCCGGAGGACGACGCCGCGGCCCGGCTGCGCTCCCTGCCCCGCTTCAACAGCGCGGCGGTACGGGCGTTCGGCACCGACCTGCTGACGGTACGCGTGGACCTGACGGACTGAGCCGGGTCAGGTCACCCGGTCGTACAGGTCGGTCACCAACCGCACCACGGCCTGGGGGACGCGCAGGGTCGGCAGATGATCGCAGTCGGGGGCGCGGACGAGACGGCACCCGGGGATGCGCGCGGCCATCGCCTCGTTGCAGCGGACCACCTGGGGCGTGTCCTGCTCGCCCAGCAGCAGCGCGCAGGGCAGGCGCAGTTCCCCGAGCCGCTCGAAGGCGGGGTCCTCCTCCTGTTCCCGGCCGTAGGTCGAGAACCAGCCGGGGAACGAGGCCCGGATCAGCTCGGCGGCCCGGGTGTCCGGCGCGGTGCCCGCCGCCGCGAAGGTGCGCAGGGACAGGTCGAGCAGGCCGTCCATGTCGCCGGCGGTGGCCAGCTTGCCGATCTGCTCGGTCAGTTCCGGCGACTCCAGATCGGGGTAGCCGGTCACGCCGGGGACCAGCAGACCCAGGGCGGCCACCCGCTCCGGGTCGCTCAGCGCGAAGCTGATCGCGGTCTTCCCGCCCATACTGCTGCCGACCAGCACCGCGCGGTCCAGCCCGAAGTGGTCCAGGACCCGCCGCAGGTCCTCGCTCTGCCGGTACGCCGTCGTCGGCGCCGGGGACCTGCCGAAGCCCCGTGCGTCGTAACGGATCACCCGGTACCGCCCGGTGAGCGCGGGCAGCACCGGTTCCCACACCCGTGCATCGGCGATCCCCGGATGCAGCAGCACCAGGGGGATCCCCTCGCCCTCCGTGTCGTCCGTCCATACCTCGCCGCCGCCGACGGCCACCGTCCGCTCCATGAGCCGACCGTTCCCGTTTCTCACCCCGGCCACACGATCGCCTGCACCTCGCTGTACGCGTGCAGGGCGTAGGAGCCGACGTCCCGGCCGACGCCGCTCTTCTTGAAGCCGCCGAAGGGTGCCTCCATGTTGCGGCCGACCGTGTTGACACCGACCCCGCCGGCCCGCAGCCGCCGGGCCACCCGGAAGGCGCGGGCCACATCGCCCGACCAGACGTAGTCGATGAGGCCGTAGTCCGAGTCGTTGGCGAGGGCCACCCCCTCGTCCTCCTCGTCGAAGGGGATCACCGCCACCACCGGCCCGAAGATCTCCTCCCGGGCCACCCGCATGTCGTTCGCGCAGTCGGCGAGGAGGGTGGGGGCGACGTAGAAACCCCGCTCCGGGGAAGGGCGTTCGCCGCCGGTGACCACCGTCGCGCCTTCCTTGCGGCCGAGTTCGACGTACGACTCCACGCGCGCCCGGTGCTCGGCGGAGATGACCGGGCCCACGACCGTGTCCGCCTCCCGCGGGTCCCCCAGCTTCAACCGGCGGGCGTAGGCGGCCAGTTGCTCGACCAGCCGGTCGTACACGGCTCGCTGCGCCAGCACCCGCGTCGGTGCCGTGCAGATCTGCCCGCTGTAGAAGGAGAAGGTGGTCCCGATCCCCGCCACCGCCGAAGCGAGGTCCGCGTCGTCGAAGACGACCGCCGCCCCCTTCCCTCCCAGCTCCATCAGCTGGCGTTTCATGTCCCGCCCGCACACCTCGGCGATGCGCTGTCCGACGGCCGTCGAGCCGGTGAAGCTCACCATGTCGACGTCGGGGGACGCGACGGCGGCCTCACCGACCTGCGTGGAACGCCCGGAGACCACGTTCACCACACCGGCCGGCGCTCCCGCCGCCTCCAGCGCCTCGGCCATCCGGTAGACGGACAGCGGGTCCTGCGGGGCCGGCTTCACGACCACGGTGTTGCCCATCGCCAGCGCGGGGGCGACCTTGCCGGCCGGGTTCGCCCAGGGGTTGTTGTACGACGTGATGCAGGTGACGACCCCGACGGGCTGGCGGACGGCCAGCGCGCCCATCACGCTCGCCCTCCCGATCGGCCCGGCCTCGTTGATCTGCGGCGCGATCGCCCATTCGGCGGGCTCCACGGTCGCGTACCGGCGGAAGCGGGCGGCGGCCACCCCGACCTGCATCGCCCGGGCCGTCCCCGTCGTCGCCCCGGTCTCGGCACGCGCCAGCTCGGCGTACGGGACGAACCGGCCACGGATGATCTCCGCGGCCCGACCGAGCACCGCCGCCCGCTCCTCGGGGCTGGTCCGCGACCAGGCCCCGAACGCCTCCCGGGCCGCCGCACAGGCCGCCCGCACCTGCTCCGGGCCGGCCTCCGGCGCCAGTCCGACGGTCTCCTCGGTGGCCGGGTCGGTCACCGGGTAGAACCCGCCGTCCGGCTCGACCCACTCACCGCCGACGAACAACCGCTGTCCGTCCGTCACCGGGTGCTCACCGTCCTGGTGTCCCGCCCGGACCGCAGCACCCGGCCCGGTACGGCGCCGCTCACCACGTCGTCCCGGATCGCCTCGACCCCGTTGACCCACACGGCCCGCACCCCGAGCGCCTTCGAATCCAGCCGCGGGCTGTCGCCCGGCAGGTCGTGCACCAGGGTGGCCTGGCCCGCGTCGATCCGCTCCGGGTCGAACAGCACCAGGTCCGCATGCCAGCCCTCCCGCACCCGCCCCCGCCCCCGCAGCCCGAAGAGCCGCGCCGGGTCGTCGGTCAGCATCTTCACCGCCTGCTCCAGACCGACCAGCTTGCGGCCGCGCAGACAGTCCCCGAGGAACCGGG
This sequence comes from Streptomyces sp. NPDC005728, assembly GCF_040630895.1. Taxonomy (NCBI): domain Bacteria; kingdom Bacillati; phylum Actinomycetota; class Actinomycetes; order Kitasatosporales; family Streptomycetaceae; genus Streptomyces; species Streptomyces sp. NPDC005728. Next base: position 193,501 of record NZ_JBEXYL010000003.1, on the reverse strand, counting down.
TGGTGTACGGCGCCCCGCACATCCGGTCCAGGTGCGCGCCCGCGTCCGAGCCGCCGAGCAGCACGTCCTCGTGCTGCCAGGTCTCGGCACGCAGGGCCCAGGAGTCGGGGTCGTTGTCGGTGGGCATCGGCCACAGGACCGTACGCAGCTCGTCGTTGGCGCAGATCTCCACCAGGCAGCTGAAGGGGTCCTGCCCGCGCTCGGCCGCGATGTCCCGGACCACCCGGCCGGTGAGCCCGCGGTTGACCTCGCTGTAGGTGTCCCCGATGACGTAACGCCCGAAGTTCGCGAGCCGCCGGAAGACGCCCGCCTCCTTCGACTCGGCCCGGCGCAGCATCTCGCTCCTGACGTCGGGGTCACGGAGCCTGGCGATCCGCTCGGGCACGGGCAGTCCGAGGACCGGCCCCCACCCCGGGATGAGGTTCAGGGCGCAGAAGGTGCCCAGGGACATGTTCATCGGGGTGAGGATCGGCATGGTGAGCGCCACGACACGCCCCCCGGCCTTCCGTGCCCGCTCACTCGCGCTGAGCTGCCGGGGCACCCGCTCCGGAACGGCCGCGTCGACGGTCAGGACGTTCCAGTTGAGCGGACGTCCGGCCGCCGCACTCATCTCCACGAACAGGTCGATCTCGGCATCGCTGAACTGGTCCAGGCAGCCGGCGACGATCGCCTCGATCTGCGTGCCCTCGTGCTCCCCGACCGCCCGGGCCAGCGCCAGCAGCTCCGCCGGCCGGGCGTGCCGGGAGGCCACGGGCTGACCTTCACCGTCGGAGTGGGTGCTGGACTGGGTGGTGGACAGCCCCCAGGCCCCCGCGTCCATGGCCTCGTGGAACAGCCGGAGCATCTGCGCGAGCTGCTCCTGCGTGGGCTGCCCCCCGACCGCGTCCGCCCCCATCACGTACCGCCGCAGCGCGCAATGCCCCACCATGAAGCCCGCGTTGACGGCGATCCGCCCTTCGAGGGCGTCCAGATACTCGCCGAAGCCCTGCCAGCTCCAGGGCGCGCCCTCCTCCAGCGCCACGAGGGACATGCCCTCGACCTTGGACATCATGCGGCGCGTGTAGTCCGCGTCCTCGGGCCGGTCGGGGTTGAGGGGCGCGAGCGTGAACCCGCAGTTCCCGGCCGCGACGGTGGTGACGCCGTGGTTGAGGGACGGGGTCGCGTACGGGTCCCAGAAGAGCTGGGCGTCGTAGTGCGTGTGCGGATCGACGAAGCCGGGGGCGAGGACGAGACCGGTGGCGTCCTCGGTCGTACGGGAAGCTTCGGTGATCCGGCCGGCGGCGGCGATCCGGCCGCCGCGTATGCCGACGTCGGCGGTGTACGCAGGGGCACCCGTGCCGTCGACGACGGTGGCCCCGGTGATCAGGTGGTCCAGCATGCCAGGAGCCCCCTCATACAGCCTGACGGAACCACGACGTCCGGTGCACCGGATCCGTGTCGATCTTCGGAATCACGTGCTCCCCGATCAGGCGGATCGTCTGCAACGTCTCCTCCTTCGGCACGCCCACCGGCAACCCGAAGCTCAGCTGATCGGCCCCGGCCTGCTCCCACCGCTTGCACTGCCGCAGCACCTCGTCCGGATCCCCGCAGATCAGCAGCTCCTCCTCGATGAGCAGCTCCACGAACTCGGGCGTGTACGGGGGCAGCGTCTCCGGCCAGACCGGGAACCCCTCGGGCCGCGGGAAGGTGTCGTGGTACCTGAACACCAGGGACGGCAGGTAGTGCAGCCCGCCGTTGACGGCGATCCGGATGGCCTCGTCGTGCGTGGGCGCGCAGATGGCGGTGGTCGTCACCATCACGTTGTCGTTGACGAAGTCCCCGACGGGTTCCGCGTTCACGACGGCCGTCTTGTACTGCTCCAGCACCCATTCCATGTCGGAGACCTTCTGGATGCTGAAGCCGAGCACGCCGAGCCCCTTCTTCGCGGCCATGGCGTACGAGGGCGGCGACCCGGCCGCGTACCACATCGCCGGATGCGACTTCCCGTACGGCTTCGGGAGCACCTTCCGCGGCGGCAGCTGCCAGTGTTTGCCCTGGAAGCCGGCGTACTCGTCCTGGAGCCACATCTTCGGGAACTCGGCGATCGTCTCCTCCCAGATCTCCTTGGTGTGGTTCATGTCCGTGATCCCCGGGAGGAAGCCGAGGATCTCGTGGCTGCCGGCGCCCCGTCCGCTGCCGAACTCGAAGCGCCCCTCGCTGAGGTGGTCCAGCATGGCGACCTTCTCGGCCACCTTCACCGGATGGTTGACCTGGGCGAGCGGGTTGAAGATCCCGGAGCCCAGGTGGATCCGCTCGGTCGCGTGGGCGAGGTAGCCGAGGAAGACGTCGTTGGCGGAGAGGTGCGAGTACTCCTCCAGGAAGTGGTGCTCGGAGGCCCAGGCGTACTTGAAGCCGGACGTGTCCGCCTGGATGACGTACTCGGTCTCCTCCATCAGTGCCTTGTGCTCGGCCAGCGGGTCGGTCTCGGCACGCTTGCCCACATATCCCTGTACAAAGAGCCCGAATTCCACGGCGGTTCACCGTCCCCAGTGTTACCTGACGATCCGTCAGATTGTGTGTGTCGGCCGACTGTCGCACCGGCCGCCCCGACCGTCAATAGCTGACGATGAGTCAGCTGCGTCTGCGTGCGAGGTCAGATGACGCTGACCCCCGCCAGCCATCCCCCGTCGATCACGAACGGCTGCCCGGTGATGTACGAGGAGTCGTCCGAGGTGAGGAAGAGGGCCAGCCGGGCCACCTCCTCCGGCTGCCCGACCCGGCCGAGCGGCACGAGCTTGCGGTACAGCTCGTCCAGCGCCCGGCTCATCTCCTCCGGGTCCGCGTCCGGGTCCAGCCGGGCCGGGTTCGACATCGCGGTGTCGATGGCACCCGGGCAGACGGCGTTGACCCGGATCCGCCGCCCGGCCAGCTCCAGCGCGGCCACCCGGGTCAGCCCGAGCACGGCGTGCTTGGTGGCCGCGTACGTCCCCACGGCCGCCATCCCGGTGAGCGCGGTGTAGGAGGCGGTGTTGACGATGGTCCCGCCGTCCGCCATCTCCGGAACCACGGCCTTCATCCCGAGGAAGCAGCCGACCTGGTTGACCTGCACGACCTGCATGAACTCGTCCAGGGGCGTGTCCACCAGGGCGTTGAAGCGCAGGATGCCCGCGTTGTTGACCAGCCCGTCGATGCGCCCGTACGCCTGTTTGGCGGCCCTGACGGCCTCCCGCCACCCCTCCTCCGTGCCCACGTCGAGATGGACGTAGAGGGCCCCTATCTCCTTGGCGAGCGCCTCCCCCTGCTCGTCCAGCACATCCGCGACGACGACCCGCGCGCCCTCCGCGCGGAACAGCCGCGCCTCCTGCTCACCCTGTCCGCGCGCCGCCCCGGTGACGATGACGACCCGCCCGTCCAGCTTGCCCATGTCCGCTCCTCAGTCCAGCCGGGGCGCGACCTCCGCCCCGAACGCGCCGATCTGGTCGATGAGTTCGCTGCGGCTCCGACTGCGGAACCGCACCTGGATCTGGTGCACGCCCAGCGCGCGGTACGCCCGCAGCGACTCGGCGATCTCCTCCGGCGCCCCGGCGAGGGTGCGCCGCCCGACGTGCCAGTCGGCGGTGCCGACGTACAGGGGCTCGGTGATGGCGCCGATCGTGAGGGGCCCCTCGACCCCGTGCTCCTCCCGGAGCCGCCGCAGCCGTGCGATCTGGTCGGGCAAACGGTCGCGCGGGTCCCCCTGCGGCAGCCAGCCGTCGCCCTTCAGGGCGGCCCGGCGGACGGCCGCGGGCGAGGAGCCGCCGACCCAGATCGGCACGTGTTCCTGCGCGGGCCGGGGCCGCTGGCCCAGGTCGGCGAAGTCGTACAGCTTGCCGTGGTGCTCGGGGAACTCCTCGGGCCCGAGGGCGGCGCGCAGCGCGTCGATCGCCTCGTCGAGCACGGCCCCCCGCCGCTCGAAGTCCACTCCCAGGACCTCGAACTCCTCGCGCACATGCCCCGCTCCCACACCGAGAACGAGGCGCCCGCCGGAGAGACGGTCGAGGGTGGCGTACTGCTTGGCGGTGAGCAGGGGGTGGCGCAGCCCGACGACGGCCACGTGGCTGAGCAGCCGGACGCGCTCGGTCACGGCGGCGAGATGGGCGAGGGTGGCGACCGGGTCGTACCAGACCGTGCTCATCGCCGGGGCCAGCCGGCGCGGGATGGCCACGTGGTCGCAGCAGGCGAGGTAGGCGAACCCGGCCCGGTCCGCGGCCCGCGCGATCTCGACCAGGTCGGCGGGCCCGGCGGCGGCCTCCCAGCCCTCCGTGTAGAGAGTGCTCTGGGACTGGACCGGCAGCTGGATGCCGTACGCGAGACTCACCGGGACCCCTGCCAGAGCCCGTCCTGCGTGAGCCCCAGCAGCTCGATCGCGTTCCCCCGTACGATCCGCTCCACCACGTCCCCCGCCAGATGCCCCATCTGGGCCTCGCCGACCTCGCGGGACTTCGGCCAGGTGGAGTCGGAGTGGGGGTAGTCGGTCTCGTACAGGACGTTGCCGGCGCCGATGGCGTCGAGGTTCCTGAGCCCGAAGGCGTCGTCGAAGAAGCAGCCGTAGACGTGTCCGGCGAACAGCTCGGACGGCGGCCGGTGGACCTTGTCGGCGACCCCGCCCCAGCCCCGGTTCTCCTCCCACACCACGTCGGCGCGCTCCAGGATGTAGGGGATCCAGCCGATCTGCCCCTCCGCGTACATGATCCGGAGGTTCGGGAAGCGCTCGAACTTGCCGCTCATCAGCCAGTCCACCATCGAGAAGCAGCAGTTGGCGAAGGTGATGGTGGAGCCGACGGCGGGCGGGGCGTCCTCGGACGTGGAGGGCATCCGGCTGCTGGAGCCGATGTGCATGGCGACGACCGTGCCGGTCTCGTCGCAGGCCGCGAGGAACGGGTCCCAGGCGTCGGTGTGGACGGACGGCAGGCCCAGGTACGGGGGTATCTCGGAGAAGGCGACGGCCCGGACACCGCGGGCGGCGTTGCGCCGCACCTCCGCCGCGGCCAGCTCGGGATCCCAGAGGGGGATGAGGGTGAGCGGGATGAGCCGCCCGCGCGCCTCGGGCCCGCACCACTCCTCCACCGTCCAGTCGTTGTAGGCGCGCACGCACAGCAGGGCGAGGTCCCGGTCCCGGGCCTCGGTGAAGGTCTGGCCGCAGAAGCGCGGGAAGGTGGGGAAGCAGAGGGCGGACTGGACGTGGTTGACGTCCATGTCGGCGAGCCGCTGCGCGACGTCGTACGAGCCCCGGCGCATCTGCTCGTACGTGATGACTTCCAGCTTGATCTCGTCCCTGTCGTACCCGACGGCGGTGTCGAGCCGGGTGAGGGGCCGGTGCAGATCCTCGTACACCCACCAGTCGCCGAGCGGCCCCTCCTGGCTGCCGGGCTCACCCATGACCGGCTTGAACCGTCCGCCCAGGAAGGTCATTTCCTTCAGGGGCGCGCGGACTATCCGTGGCCCGGTGTCCAGGTACTTCTTCGGGAGCCGGTCCTGCCAGACGTGCGCGGGCTCCACCGTGTGGTCGTCGACGGAGATGATCCGGGGGAAGTCGCTCTGGGTGTCCATGGCGCTCACGGTAGCGCCGATCTGACGACCCGTCAGCTAGTGGGATCGGGTGACTCTGTGCGAAGACCGTGTGAGGGCCTTGTGTACTGAGGTGTGCCGGTCTGTGATCGGCGTCTCCCACGGCTGACGGAACCGCCCTGAACAAGGCAAACTGACGGGGTTGCTGACGGGGTTGTTCGTGACGCCTAGGGGGGCGAACGCATGGACGGTGGGCCGCGAGTGCCTGAGCAGCGGCGTCCTGGCTCCGCGGCCATCGCGGAACCGGCGGCGTTGCGCTTCGGCGTGCTCGGTCCGGTGCGGGCCTGGCGCGGCGAGGAGACGCTGAACACCGGCTCCCCGCAGCAGCGGGCCCTGCTGGCCGCCCTGCTGCTGCGCGAGGGCCGCACCGCCACGGCGGCGGAGCTGATCGACGCGCTCTGGGGCACCGAGCCGCCGTCCCAGGCGCTGGCGGCACTGCGCACCTACGCGTCCCGGCTGCGCAAGGTCCTGGACCCCGGGGTCCTGGTGAGCGAGTCCGGCGGCTACGCGGTGCGTTCGCCGGGCGAGGGCACGCTGGATCTGGCGGTGGCCCAGGACCTCGCGGCGGAGGCGGAGAAGGCGCGCGGCGCGGGGGATCTGGGTCAGGCGCGGGAGGTGCTGAACCGCGCCCTGGCCCTGTGGGACGGCGAACCGCTGGCCGGCGTACCCGGCCCGTACGCGGACACCCAGCGGGTCCGGCTGGAGGAGTGGCGTCTCCAGTTGCTGGAGTCCCGCCTGGACATGGACCTGGAGCAGGGCTGCCACGCCGAGGCCGTCTCGGAGCTGACGGCCCTGACGGCGGCGCACCCCCTGCGCGAGCGCCTGCGCGAGCTGCTGATGCTCGCCCTGTACCGCAGCGGCCGCCAGGCGGAAGCCCTCGCCGTGTACGCGGACACCCGGCGCCTGCTGGCGGAGGAGCTGGGGGTGGACCCGCGCCCGGGCCTGCGGGAACTCCAGCAACGCATCCTCCAGGCGGACCCCGCCCTCGCGGAGCCCTCCGCCCCGTCCGCGGAGCCCGCCGTGGTCCCGGTGCGCCCGGCCCAGCTCCCCGCCTCCGTCCCCGACTTCACGGGGCGTGCCGCCTTCGTGGGCGAGCTGAGCGAGGTACTGGCGTCGGCGTCGCAGACGGCGGCCGAGGGCCGGGTGATGGCCGTCTCGGCGCTGGCCGGGATCGGCGGCGTGGGCAAGACGACGCTCGCGGTGCACGTGGCCCACAAGGCCCGCCCGGCGTTCCCCGACGGCCAGTTGTACGTCGACCTCCAGGGCGCGGGCCCGCGCCCGGCCGAACCGGAGACCGTGCTGGGGTCCTTCCTGCGCGCGCTCGGCACGGCCGACTCCGCCGTCCCGGACTCGTTGGAGGAACGGGCGGCCCTGTACCGCTCGGTCCTGGACGGCCGCCGGGTCCTGGTCCTGCTGGACAACGCGAAGGACGCGGCACAGGTACGGCCGCTGCTCCCGGGGACGGAGGGCTGCGCGGCCCTCGTGACCTCCCGGGTGCGCATGCTGGACCTGGCCGGGGCGCACCTGGTGGACCTGGACGTCATGTCCCCCGACGAAGCCCTCGCCCTCTTCACGAGGATCGTGGGCGAGGAGCGGGTGGCCTCGGAACGGGAGGCGGCACTGGACGTGGTCGCCGCGTGCGGCTTCCTCCCCCTGGCGATCCGCATCGCGGCCTCCCGCCTGGCGGCCCGCCGCACCTGGACGGTGTCGGTCCTCGCCGCCAAACTCGCGGACGAGCGGCGCCGGCTGGACGAACTCCAGGCCGGCGACCTGGCGGTCAAGGCAACCTTCGAACTCGGCTACGGCCAGCTGGAGCCCGCCCAGGCCCGAGCCTTCCGGCTGCTGGGTCTGGCGGACGGCCCCGACATGTCCCTCGCCGCAGCGGCCGCGGTCCTCGACCTCCCCCAGGAGGAGACGGAGGATCTGCTGGAGTCCCTCGTCGACACGTCCCTGCTGGAGTCCGCGGCCCCGGGCCGCTACCGCTTCCACGACCTGGTCCGGCTCTACGCGCGGGCCTGCGCGGAGAGGGACGAGCAGCCGCCGGTCGAGCCGGAGGCTGCGATGTCGCGGTTGCTGGACTTCTATCTGGCTACGGCGGCCGGGGTCTATGCGATCGAGCGGCCGGAAGACCGGTTGGTCGATCACCTGGCAGCCGCGGAGTACCACGGCCTGGCCTTCAAGGACCGGCATCAGGCACAGGACTGGTTGTACTCGGAAGCCATGGCCCTGCTGGCGTGTGTACGGCAGTCGACGGCACCCAGCCACCTCAGGCGCGCCGTCGATCTGCTGTGGGCGGCGATCGACCTGACGGAGTCGGGTGCCAATTCCCGGGAGTACCTGGCAACCGGCGCCTCCATTCGTGCCGCGGCACGCGAGGCGAACGATCAGCGGGCGGAGGCTCGCGCACTCGTCACGTTGGCCAACGGCCACCATCTGACAGGCCGGTTCGAGCTGGCCGCCGACGAAGCCACCGAGGCACTCCGGCTGGCGGACGCGGCAGGGGACCCTCTCCCCCGGTGCTGGATGTCGAACATGCTCGGCATCATCGCGATCTATCAGGGCCGGCACGAAGACGGCGAGAAGCACCTGACCCGCGCCATCGACAGCTTCCGTTCCTGCGGCGACCGCCCGGGAGAAGCCAGTGCGCTGTGCAACCTCTCCCGGATACGCCTGGCCATGGGACATACCAGGAGCGCGGTCTCCCTCGCCCAGCAGGGCACCGACATGTACGACGACATGGGTCACGCCCTGAAGGGCGCCAACGGCCGCTATGCGCTGGGACTCGCGCTCACCCAGTCGGGACGGTTCGAGCAGGCTGCCGAACGCCTCGAGGAAGCGCTCCTGGTGTTCCGGGACAGCCGGCAGCGTCTGTGGGAGGGGATGTCGCTCTTCCGCCTCGCCGAACTCGACCTGGCGGCCGGGCGTCCCGCCCAGGCCGCGACGAACGCCGAGACCGCGCTGACACTTCTGCGGGGTGTCGGGGGCGAGTGGCGGCACGGAAACGCACTCACCGTCCTGGGGCGCGCCCTCAGCGGTATCGGCCAGTCCGGTCGCGCACACGTCTGCTGGCAGGAAGCCCTTGAGATCTTCGAGGCCCTCCGCGCCCCCGAGGCCGAGGAAGTCAGGGCGCTCCTGCGGCCTCGCGCCATCGCCTGAGCCGACGCACGTGTGCGTTCATCGTTCGTTTATCGCGTCACGGCAGTCTCGTCCTGTCGATCCGCCGCGTCGGGGGGCAGACGGGTCGGCCGAGGTCGCACCGTAAGGTGTAGCGGCCCGAGGCACCCGTCCGGCAGCACCAGGGGGAGCTGCCGGACGGGGCTTCCAACCAGCACCACACGTACTTTCAGGGGAGCAGAGTCATGAGCGACGACAAGAAGAGCGGCGCGGCGGCGAAGGCCGAGGCGGCCGAGGTGACGACGCTGAACAGCCACGCCACCGTCGAGCCGGTGAAGATCACGGCCCTCGGGGAAGAGGCCTCCGGCGAAGTCAAGCCGGACAACTCGCACGCCACGGACGAGAAGGCCTGACCAGACCTCCACGAGACGGGGATCGGCCGCGGCGGCGCGGAGGGGGAGCCGCCGCGGCCGAGGTGTGTCCCGGCTCGAACGGGAGGCCTACCGCCCCCGCAGCTCCCCCTTCACCACCTTCCCGCTCGCGTTCCGCGGCAGTTCTCCCACGAACTCCACCGTTCTCGGCACCTTGTAGTTCGCCATCTCGCGGCGGGACCAGGCGATCAGGTCGTCCCCCGTGAGGACGGAACCCGGCCTGCGGACCACGAACGCCTTGCCGACCTCTCCCAGCCGCGTGTCCGGTACGCCGATCACCGCCACGTCCGCCACGTCCGGGTGCACGCCCAGCAGTTGCTCTATCTCCGCCGGGTACGCGTTGAAGCCGCCGACGATGAACATGTCCTTGATGCGGTCCGTGATGCGCAGGTTGCCGGACGGGTCCAGGACGCCGACGTCGCCGGTGCTCAGCCAGCCGTCCGGGGAGATCGCCTCGTCCGTAGCCGGCGGGTCCTCGTAGTAGCCCTGCATGACGTTGAAGCCCCGGACCAGTACCTCCCCGGGCGTGCCGGGCGGCAGCGGTGTGCCCGACGCGTCGGCCACCTTGACCTCCGTACCCGGAATCGCCCGGCCGGAGGTGGAGGCGATCACCGACGGGTCGTCGCCGCGGCGGCACATCGTCACGATGCCGCTCGCTTCCGAGAGGCCGTACGCCGTCAGGACCGTGCCGACGCCGAGTTCTCCGCGCAGGCGTTCCACCAACCGCAACGGCACCACCGCCGCGCCCGTGACCACGAGCCTCAGCGCCGACAGGTCGTGGGCGTCCCGGGACGGGTGGTCCAGCAGGGACTGGTGGAGCGTCGGCGGGCCCGGCAGGACCGAGACCCGTTCCGCCGCTATGTTCGCCAGGGCTGTGTCGACGTTGAACACCGGTTGGGGAATCATCGTCGCCCCGCGCATCAGGCAGGCGATCACCCCGGCCTTGTAGCCGAAGGTGTGGAAGAAGGGGTTGACGATCAGGTAGCGGTCCGAGGTGCGCAGGCCGGCCAGGTCCGCCCAGATCTCGTACGCCGTCAGCGTCTGCTCGTGGGTGATCATCGCGCCCTTGGGGCGGCCCGTCGTCCCCGAGGTGAAGACGATGTCCGACAGGCAGCTGCCGTCCAGCCGCCCTTCCCGGCGGAGGACTTCGGACGTCCCGACCCCTTCCCCGCCCGCCAGGAAGTCCTTCCAGGTGCGGAAGTCCTCGGGTGCGTCGTCCGACAGGACCACCACCTGCTCCAGTGCCGGCAGCCCGGGGAGGGGGTGGCCCGCACCATCAGGCGTCCCCGCCGCCCGCCGCAGCGACGCCACGTACGACGTGCCCAGGAAGGTCCCGGTGACGAACAGCAGCCTCGCCCCGCTGCGGCGCAGCACGTCCGCCGCCTCCGTGCCCTTGAAGCGGGTGTTGAGCGGGACCAGCACCGCGCCGGCTGAGACCGCGCCCAGCGCCGCGACGATCCAGTCCAGGGAGTTGGGGGCCCAGAGCGCCACCCGGTCGCCGATCTTCACCCCGCTCGCCAGACAGGCCGCCGCCGCGCGCTCCACCCGGGCGCCCAGTTCCGCGTACGTGATCCTCGTACGGCCGTCGACCACCGCCTCGGCGTCGGCGTACCGCTCGGCCGTCGACCGCACCAGACGGGGGACGGTGCCCCAGTCGCCCCAATCGCTCACCGCAGGCCTCCCCGAACCCCATGACGCGTAGCTGACTGACCGTCAGATTAGCTGTAACCTGACGAGCTGTCAGCACAGGAAGGGTGGGTGCACCATGACAGGACCGGGGTTGAAAGACGCCACCGCCATCGTCGGAATAGGGCAGACCGCCTTCGCCAGACAGCTCCCGGAGGACGAGAAGACGCTCGCCTGCCGGGCCGTCCTCGCCGCCCTCGAAGACGCCGGGATCGCACCCGGCGAGGTCGACGCCCTCGCCTCCTACACCATGGAGGAGACGGACGAGGTGGAGCTGGCCAAGGCGGTCGGGTTCGGTGATCTGAGCTTCTTCAGCAAGGTCGGTTACGGGGGCGGCGGGTCCTGCGCGACGGTCTCGCACCTCGCCGCCGCCATCGCCGCGGGGCAGGCCACCGTCGGGGTCGCCTGGCGGTCGCGGAAGCGGGGCAGCGGGCCCAGGCCGTGGACCAACACCGCCGTCCAGCTGCCCACTCCGGCCCAGTGGACCCGCCCTTTCGGGCTGCTCCGGCCCGCCGACGAGATCGGCATGCTGGCGCGGCGGTACATGCACGAGTACGGCGCCACCCGGGACCATCTGTTCAATGTCGCCCTCGCCTGCCGGAACCGCGCCAACCAGAACCCCGCCGCGGTGATGTACGAGCGGCCGCTCACGCGCGAGATGTACATGACCTCCCGCTGGATCAGCGAGCCCCTCTGCCTCTTCGACAACTGCCTGGAGACGGACGGCGCGCTGGCCTGCGTGGTCGTCAGCAGGGAGCGCGCCCGCGACTGCCGGCAGAAGCCCGCGTACATCCATTCCGCCGCCCAGGGCCTGCCCGCCCAGCACCACGGCATGGTCAACTACTGGAACGACGACCCTCTCACCGGTCCGGCCTGGTCCGCCGCCCGGCACCTGTGGAAGCACGCCGACGTCACGCCCGAGGACGTGGACGTCGCGCAGATCTACGACGCCTTCACCGCCCTGATCCCCCTGTCCCTGGAGGGGTACGGCTTCTGCGGGCGGGGGGAGGGCGGGGCCTTCACCGAGCAGGGTGCGCTGGAGATCGGCGGGCGGCTGCCCGTCAACACGGGCGGTGGCGGGCTCTCCGAGGCGTACGTGCACGGCTTCAACCTCATCAACGAAGGGGTGAAGCAGCTGCGCGGCACCAGTACCGCGCAGGTTCCGGGTGCCGCCACCTGCCTGGTCACCGCCGGCGAGGGTGTCCCCACCTCCGCCCTTCTCCTGAGGAGCTGAGCCAGCCATGCTGACCCCCGTCGCCGACACCGACGGCGCCCCCTTCTGGGAGTACGCCGCCCGTGGTGAACTGCGCGTCCAGGCCTGTGCCGACTGCGCCGAACCCCGCTTCCCGCCCCGGCCCTGCTGCCCGCACTGCCAGTCCTTCGCGAGCGAATGGCGGCCGGTCTCGGGGCGCGGGCGGGTGTGGTCGTACGTCGTGCCGCATCCGCCGCTACTGCCCGCCTACGCGGAACAGGCGCCGTACAACGTGGTCGTCGTGGAGCTGGAGGACGCGCCGCGGATACGGCTGGTCGGGAACCTGGTGAGCCACGCCGGGGCGCGGCTCGACTCCCTCGATCCGCAGGGCATACGGATCGGCGCCCGGGTCCGGGTGGTCTTCTCCGACGGGCTTCCGCAGTGGGTGCCGGCGTGAACGCCGTCCGCCTCCGGGCCGACAAGGACACCGGCGTCGCCGTCGTCACCCTGAACCGGCCCGAGCGGCTCAACGCCATCGACCTCGCCATGGCCGGTGAACTCGCCCGGGTCTGGCGCGAGTTGCGGTTCGACGACTCCGTCCGGGCCGTCGTCCTCACCGGGGCCGGGGAGCGGGCCTTCTGCACGGGCATCGACCGGGACACCGTCGTGCCGCAGCCCTCGTCGCCCTACATGCAGGACGATCCGCTGCTCGGCGTCGGGCCGAAGGCGAACGACCTGTGGAAGCCGGTCGTCGCCGCCGTGCACGGCATGGCCTGCGGCGGGGCCTTCTATCTGCTGGGCGAGAGCGAGTTCGTCGTCGCCGACACGACGGCCGCCTTCTTCGATCCGCACACCGCCTACGGGATGGTCAGCGCGTACGAGTCCGTGCTCATGGCCCAGCGGATGCCGTACGGGGAGGTCGCGCGGATGATGCTCATGGGCACCGCGGAGCGGATCTCCGCGCAACGGGCCCACGAGATCGGGCTCGTGTCCGAACTCACCGATCCGGGTGGCGCGTTGGACGCCGCCGTACGGTGCGCCACCGTCATCGCCGGGTATCCGGCGGAGGGCGTGCAGGGAACCGTGCGGGCCCTGTGGGCGGCCAAGGAGGCGGCGCGCGCGCAGGCGTTCGCACAGGCGCCGCACCTCATCGCGCTCGGCAATCTGCCGGCGCAACGGCAGGCGGAACTGTTCGCCGGGAGGCGGCGGCAGTACCGGTTGCGCTAGCTCCTGAGCCGGGCTTCCCGGTCCGCCTCGCAGTGGTCGACCGAGGACAGCAGGCGCTTGCCGAGCGTCACCCTGGTGGTCGCCCTGCCGTTCGCGGGCACGGAGACCTGAGGGGATTCGTTGCTCAGCAGGAGGGTGCCCTCGGCGTCGTAGAAGGTGACCCAGACCTGGAAGTCGGCCTTGCGGCTGTTCGGGTTCGTGACCTCGACCGTGGCGTACGGCGTCGTCTGCGACGCGCAGCTGATCAGCCTCGCCGTGCCCTCCTCCAGCGCCTTGCCGCTGCCGGAGGGGGTGGAGGTGGCGCGGTGCGTGGGCCGCGTGCGGTAACCGCCTGTACTGCCGCTCGCGCTGCTCCCGCTGCTCGCGTAGCCGCTTCCGTAGCTGTCGTCGTCCGGGTCGTCGTACGACGACCCACCGCCGTACGAACCGCCTCCGGACGTCGTCGACGACGAACTGTCGTGGTCCTGGTGCGAACTGCTGCACCCTCCGCCGCCGCTGCCGCCGTGCCGGCTGTGTCCGTGACCCCGTGAGAAGCCCGTCAGCGCGAGTACCACGAGTGCCAGTACCGCCGTGAACCTGAGTCTGCGCCCCCGAAGCTGCATGCGATCACCCTATCGGGGGACGTGGCGCCGTTCACGGCCTGTGTGGCGGCGGATCCGCAGCGGGACTAGCGTCATGTCCGGGAGCGGCGACGTCAGCGCCGCTCCCAGGGGCGACGGCCGCCGTCCGAACCCTTCCGTGCACCCGTACGACGGCCGTCACCCGAGTCTGGCCCGCCCCCGCCCCGATCAGGCGGTGCGGGCCGTCCCCGTTCCCTTCTCCGCGTCGAGCGCGTACACGCAGCGGTCCTTGCTGCACGCGTACACCACGCCGTCCTTGACGACCGGGGAGCCGGTGATCTCGCCGCCCGTGGCCAGCTTCCACCGGAGCCGGCCGTCGTCGGCCTTCAGCGTGTACAGCAGATGGTCGGTGGAGCCGAAGTGGATGCGGCCCTCGGCGACCGAGGGGGCGCCCACGACGTCGCCGCCGGCCTGGAAGCGCCACTTGGGGGTGCCGGTGACCGCGTCGAGGGTGTAGAGGCCCTTGCCGCTGCCGACGTGGACGTGTCCGGCGGCCACCAGGACCGGCTCGATGGAGGAGCGTGCCTCGGTGGCGATGCGCCAGCGGTCGCGGCCGTCGAGGGCGTCGAGGGCGTAGACCGTGCCGAGGTAGTCGGTGAGGTAGACGCCGCCGCCGGTGACGGCCGGGCCGGGGGCGAAGGCGGGCGGGCAGAGGAAGACCGCGGGCGCCTCGAAGTGCCAGCGCACCAGGCCGCTCGCCACCTCGATCGCGAGGACCCGGCTGCCGGCACAGACGTAGACGTAGCCGTCGGGGGCCGGGGTGATACGGACCGGGACGCCGCCGCAGGAGGCCGCGTCGCCGATGGGGTACGACCAGCGCTCCTCGCCGGTGCGGGCCTCCAGGGCGCGCAGCCGGGCGTCCTGCCAGACGTAGACGGTGCCGTCGTGGACGGCGGGGCCGGCCTCGGGGGACTCGAAGTCGGTCTGGCAGCCGGAGATCTCCCACAGTTTCTGGCCGCCGGAGGCCTCCCAGGCCTGGACGCCGCCGCCGCGGGTGCCGGTGACGACCGTGCCCCGGTCGGCGTGCAGGGAGTACACCCAGGCCTCTGTGGACAGCCGCCACAGGTCGGTGCCCTCGCGGGCGTCCAGGGCGAACAGGGTGGGGCCGTCGGAGGCGTGGACACGGCCGTCGGCGACGGCCATGGACCAGGCGACGTCCCGGGTCTTGAAGCGGCGGCGGCCGGTGGCCACGTCCAGGGCGTGCACCTCGAATGAGGTGACGTAGACGAGGTCGCCGGCGACGGACGGGGTGCCCCAGACGTCGTTGGACATGCGGAAACGCCAGGGGCGCCAGCCGGACGCGCTCTCCGGGGGCGCGGACGGCGCGGGCGCCACGACGGGGTCGGCGCCGTTGACGCCGGAGCGGGGGCGGGACCAGCTGGCGACCAGGCCGGCCTCCGGCGGGGGTGCCTTGACGGCGGCGGCGCGGGCGTCGGCGACCCGGGGGCCGGGTCCGATGGGCACCTGGGCGCCGGCCAGACGGACCGGGCCGGTGTCGGGGGCGCCCACCACGCCCACCACGCCGACCGGTGCCGATGCCGGGACGGCGGGGTCGTAGGGCGGCGGCGGGGGTACGGCCCCCCGGCCGCCGCTGCGCGGGCCGGACGAGGCGGGGGCCGGCTTGGCGGCGGGGCGGCCGCCGCGGCGGGCCTCGATGAGGCCGACGGCCTTCTCCGGCAGCCAGGCGGAGGCGGTGCCGCTGTCGTCGGAGCCGGAGCCGAAGAGGTGCGGGGCGAGCTGGGCCTGGAGGTCGGCGGGGTTGGGCCGGCCGGTGGCCTCCATCTGCATGCAGGACTCGATCAGCGGGCGCAGCTCGTCCGGGAGTCCGGTGAGGTCCGGGCCCTCGCGGAGCAGCATGAAGACGGTCTCGACGGGGTTGGCGCCGTGGAAGGGCGGGTGTCCGGTGGCGGCGAAGACCAGCATCGATCCGAGCGAGAAGACGTCGCTGGCGCCGGTGACGCTGCGGGAGTCCTTGGCCTGCTCGGGGGACATGTAGGCGGGGGTGCCGACGGCGACGTTCGTCATCGTCAAACGGGTGTTCGAGACGCCGGAGGCGATACCGAAGTCGATCACCCGGGGGCCGTCCTCGACCACCAGGACGTTGGACGGCTTCAGGTCGCGGTGGACCAGGCCGGCACCGTGGATGGACTGCAGGGCCTCGGCCACGCCCGCGGCCAGCCAGCGCACCGCCTGGGCCGGGAGCGGCCCACAGTCGTTCACTATCTCCTCGAGGGAGGGCGCGGGGACGTAGGCCGTGGCGAGCCAGGGCACGGCGGCGCGCGGGTCGGCGTCGACCACGGCCGCCGTGTAGAAGCCGGAGACCGCTCGCGCCGCCTCCACCTCCCGGGTGAAGCGGACACGGAAGAGCTGGTCCTCGGCCAGCTCGGTGCGGACCGTCTTGATCGCCACGCGCCGGCCGGACGCCGAGCGCGCCAGATAGACCAGCCCCATGCCGCCGGCTCCCAGCCGGCCCAGCACCTCGAACGGCCCGATCCGCCGCGGATCGTGCTGTGTCAGCTGATCCACCACTTGCCTGCCACCTCCCCGTACGAGCCGCGCCACCCACATATGTACGCGACCGAAGTGCAGCGTCTCACCACCGCACCGCCATGGCGGCACGCACCCTGATTCTTCCTGGCCGGGCGGCTGGTTGCGAACCCGGTGACGAATCGGGGTGTCTTATGCCGAATACGGTCATTTCATCGCCGCAGTGTCCGCCTCACCGCTGCAGCACCGCGAACGACGCCCCCTGATTGTCGGTGACGACGGCCACTCGTCCGTACGACGTCTCGAAGGGTGGCACCTGGACCCGCCCGCCGAGCCGCTGCACGGCCCCGACGGCACCGTCCAGGTCCGTGACCCGGAAGTGGGTGACGAAGTGCGGGGGCATCTCGGGCGGGAAGACCTCGGAGACGTCCGCGCGGCCGAAGTCGGGCTCGGTGTCCGCACCGAACAGGGCGTCGTGGAAGAGGTCGCCGTAGAAGGTGTTGGCGGCGGCGGTGTCGCGGGTGTACAGCTCGGCCCAGACGAACGTGTTCGGCTCGCGCCGCCGCCCGAAGCCGGGGTGGGTGCCCGGCTGCCACAGGCCGAACACGGCACCGTCGGGGTCGGCGGCCAGAACGGCCGTACCCAGGTCCTCCAGCGATGTGGGGGCCATCACGACCTGTCCGCCGGCCGCCGCGATCCGCCGGGTGAGCGCCCGGGCGTCCGGGGTGGCGAAGTACACCGTCCAGACGGTGGGCAGCCGGCCGTCCGCCTTCGGGCCCAGCGAGGCGACGGGCTCACCGCCCAGCCGGGCCAGCACGGAGGAGCCGAACGCGACCTCGAAGGTCCACCCGAAAAGCTCACCGTAGAACCGTTTGCCCGCCTCGACGTCGGACAGCTGGGCGTCCACCCAGCAGGGGACGCCCTCTCCGTACGCGGATGCCCTGTTTTCGGCCATGTCGCCAAAGTAACCGCGCCGTGCGCACCCCGCAGACCAGCCACACCACCCCCGATACACCCGTGCACCCCATTTGCAGTCGGCCGAATCGCGCTCCCATCACCCCTCGGTAAGCTGACGGCATGACAGGACAAGTGCGTACCGTCGACGGCCGCGTGGCCGGCCGGCGTGGGCAGGCGACCCGGCAGAAGCTGCTCGACTGCCTCAGCGAGATGCTCAGCTCCTCCCCCTACCGGGACGTCAAGGTCATCGATGTCGCCCGGAAGGCGGGTACTTCGCCCGCGACCTTCTACCAGTACTTCCCGGATGTCGAAGGCGCCGTCCTTGAGATCGCCGAGCAAATGGCCGCCGAGGGCGCCGGGTTGACCGAACTGCTCGAAGGGCGTTCCTGGGCCGGCAAGGCGGGGTGGCAGACCGCACAGGAACTCGTCGACGGCTTCCTGGAGTTCTGGCGGAAGAACGACGCGATCCTGCGCGTGGTCGACCTCGGCGCCGCCGAGGGGGACAAACGGTTCTACAAGCTCCGCATGAAGATCCTGAACTCGGTGAACAACTCCCTCGCGGAGTCCATCGGCGAACTGCAGTCCAAGGGCCGGGTCGACAAGGACGTGAACCCCGCGGCGATCGCGGGCTCGCTGGTCGCGATGCTCGCCGCGGTCGCCGCGCACCAGAAGGGTTTCCAGACCTGGGGCGTCAAACAGGCCGAACTCAAGCCGAACCTGGCGCTGTTGGTCCACCTGGGCGTGACCGGCAAGAAGCCGACGAAGTAGCGTACGGCTCCCATTCCAGGTCCCAAGTCCTGTCTGGCAGGCGGTGGTTCACCCAGGTGGACCACCGCCTGCCTCCTTTTCGAGCGGGAGTGCACCGCCCAGGGCCTCGGTGACGCCGGACCGGCTCCCGTGTCCGGGGTCGTTCGCCTCCACCCACGCCTTCGCCCACTGTTCCACCTCGGCCCGGCGGCCGACGGGCAGGTCCGGGTCGTGCAGCAGGACGTCGAGCACCTGACCCGCGAGGGGTTGCGCGGCGTTCTGGGACAGCCAGGCGAGCGCGCGGGTGACGGCCGCCGCACGCCAGGGGGCGGGTGCGGTGTGGCCGAGCAGTTCCGCCAGCGGGCGTCCCATCGTGGGGCGCGCCGCCCTGGGCTCCAGCCAGGCGAGGAACAGCTCGGCAGCGCGGGCCAGCCGCTCACCGGTCAGGTCGGGCTGGGCCAGCAGATGCGGGAACAGGTCGTCGGGGCCGTTGCCGAGGGTTCCGCGCCGGGCCAGCCAGTCGAGCGTGTGGTCGATCAGCACCGCCCGCTGTCGCGTCCCGCTCGGCACCGCGTCCAGCAGTCCGAGGAGGACGGGCACCGCACTGCCACTGCCGACGGCCCTCAGCAACCCGTGGGGCAGGAGTCCGGCGGCGCGTCCGGGGCCGGACTCGGCCAGCATGGGCAGCAGCAGGCCGATGCGGCTCTCCTCCTCCGGGTGGCGCTCCAGCCACGCCACTGCCAGGGCCTCGGCCTCGGCCCGCAGGCCGGGCGGCAGCTCGGCGCAGACCAGCAGCGGGCTGAGTACCCGGTCGGCGTTGCGGGTCGCCGCGTGGTCCCCGAGCCAGGTGGTGGCGGCCCGGAGCACGGCAGCGGCCTCGTCGAGGCCGGGGGACGGCAGGGCGAGCAGCGGCGCGATGACGAACCGCGCCTCGGGCCGGTCGGCGTGCGACTCCAGCCAGCGCACGGCGTGAGCCACCGTCTGCCGGGCCGCGTCCTGCGGGAGGCGGTCGTGATGGCGCAGCAGCGGCTTGAGGACGTAGGTGGCATACGGATCCGCGTCGGGCTGCGCCAGCCATTCCAGGGCCAGCCGGGTGGTGTCGGCGCGGCCCGGCTCCGCGGTGAGCAGGTCGGGCAGTACGAGGCTGGCGTCGGCGCCGGTCGCATGGCGCTCGACCCATCGCACGGCGGCGGCGGACACCTCGGTCCATGTCGTGCCACCCGGGCCCGTGCGGCGGAGCAGCAGGTGAAGCAGCGAGGCGTTCGGCCGGTACCCGGGGACCCGCAGCCAGTCGAGGGCCGCCTTGACGGTCTGCCGTAAGTGCGGCTTCGCGAGGTCCTCGCGGGCGAGGAGGGCGCGCAGCAGGTACTGCCGCTCCTCGGTCACCCGGTGCTGCCCGAACATCTCCAGGGCGCGTTCGACGACCGATCCGTCGCGTTGCAGCAGGGCGCACAGGACGAAACCGTGCGGTGCGTCGTCGTGCCGGGCCAGCCACCGGCGCGCATAGGCGATGGCCTGGTCGGCCTCGGCGTCGGCGAGGTCGGCGCGCAGCAAGGGCCGGAGGACGTAGGTGGCCTGCGCGTCGGTGACGTGGCCACGCAGCCATGCCAGGGCGAGGCCGACCGCCCGGCCCTGGTGCACCCCGAGATCGTCGCGACGCAGGGCACGGCCCAGGACGAACGTGATCCCGGGGTGGCCGGGGTTCCGGACGGTCCAGATCAGGGCCGCGTCGAGCACGTCCTTGGCCTGGGGCCCGAGGTCCTCGCGTTCGAGCAGGGGGACCAGCAGGACGGTGCCGGCCGGGTGCCTCGGGTTGCGCCGTAGCCAGTCCCGGGCCGCTGCCACGACCCGCCCGCTGGTCACGGCCGGCAGATCGGCGCGGGCCAGGGCGGCGCCCAGCAGCTGAACGGCGCGCCGTTCGCCTCGGTAGCCACCCACCCAGGCCAGCGTGCGGTCGGTCACGTCCTCCAACTGGTCCGGCCCGAGACCGTCCGCGTGCAGCAGGGCCTGCAGCAGGACGCCCGTCTTCTGGGCGCCGGTCATGGCCTCCAGGCAGGCCATGGCGCCGGCGAGCAGCTGCTGCGGCAGCGGGCCGGTGACCTTGTCCACCGCCTGGGCGAGCACGGCGGGCAGGGCGTCGGGCTGCTCGCGCTCGATCTGTGCCAGCCAGGGGCCCACCAGCTCGTCCCAGAGCCGGAGCATCCCCGCCTGCCAGGGCGTCCGGGCCATCAGGTCGAAGGCCGTCTCGCCGAGGGCGTCGGCGGCGAGCAGCTCTCCGATCCTGTGCACTCTGACGCCGAGCCAACGGGTGCAGGCGGCTTCGATCTCGGACTGCCGGTACTCCTTCTGGTCGGTGGTCCAGCGCGACAGATGCCGGACGGCCTGTGCGAAGACCGGGCCGTCGTCGAGCAGGGCGTCGAACAGCTCCTCGGCGGTGCGGCTCTGGACGGTGTCCCCGTCCGGGATCAGTGTGGCGTCGAGCAGACCGTCGGCCACGATGTCGTGGAGCAGCTCGAGCCGGTCACCGCTGCCCACCAGCCAGCCCTCCCGGCGCAGCCTGGCGACCACGTCACGGCCGTAGTGGCCGAAGTCCTTGTCGCCGCGCTTCTCGAGCGCCCGGTCCACCGCCGACTCCACGGCCGGGGAGCGGTCCTGCGGGCAGGCCAGCAGGGCCACTGCGGAGGCCAGCAGGGACACGCGCGGCCGGGAGTGGCCCGCTTCGCGGTCCGCGTCGGTCGGGACGCCGAAATCGCGTTCGAGCCGCCGGCGCAGCCAGGCGAACAGATCGTCCTGCCGCAGTTCGGAGAGGTCGGGGGCGCGCTGCCCCGCCTGTGCCTGCTTCTCCAGCGCCAGCGCGATCAGCAGGGCCAGGACCGGGCGGTCGCTGCACGCGGTCACCAACTGGTCCTCGTCCCACAAGTGTCGTGCCTGCGGGGCCACCGTCCGGAAGATCCCGGCGGCGACCCTGGCGCGGTACTCCTCGCCGTCCTCCAGGCGGACCTGGGCGAAGAGCCGCTCAGCGGCGTCCCGGGCCGATTTCTGCAGGGCCCCGGGCCGGGCCGAGGCCAGGCAGGCAACCCGCCCTTCCGGGTCGCGGGTCTGCAGTTCCTGACCGAGGTCCGGCAGGCGGAGCCGGGTGTAGCTGTCCAGGTAGTCGAGGACGAGCAGGACCCTGTCCGCGTCCGCGATCCGGGCGTGCTCCATGGCCGCCTGGACGAGCTCCTCGGCGGTCACGGGCGACTCCACGTGCAGGACCAGCCAGGCGGGCTCCCGCTGTGCCAGCGCCGCCACCTCGAAGCAGGTGCGGGTCTTGCCGGCGCCGGCCACGCCTGTGAGCAGCACCCCGCGTTGCGGCTCCGCGTAACCGCCGGGCTGGAACTGTGTGGCGAGCAAACCCATCAGGCGGGCCGGCGCGGAGGCGCTGCCCGGGTCGGGGCTGACGAACTCCAGCCGCTGCGCGGTGAGGTACTGCTCCTTCCTGTCCAGTCCCCGCAGCACCTGCTCGTGTGTGCGCAGATGCGGGGAGAACCAGGACAGCTCCCGCGGGGCGAGCTGGGCGAGATCCTCGGTCCTGGCCGTCCACACCGAGTCGCGCAGCCAGCCGTTGGTGCTGTTGTAGCGGCCGCTGACCACGCCGAGGACGGCGTCGTCGGAGGTACGGCGCACGGGGGCACCGCTCATGCCCTGCAGCAGGTCCTTCGTGCTGAGGCGGCCGAGCCGGACGCCGTCGTTCCGCTCGGTCGTGTGCTCCCAGCTCCCGTTCGCCCTCATGTGCTGGAAGGTGTGCTCGGCGCGGTACAGGGGGACCTGCCCGAAGCCATCGACGACCACGTCCGTGCCGGGCTCCACCGTCTCCGTCGGCATCGCGCGGGTCACGGACGCGGGAAGCGGGCTGTCGGTGCGCAGGACGGCCAGGTCGTGGGCCGGGTCCACTTGTTCGACAGTGGCCGTGGCCGCCGGGCCGCCCGCCAGCGGGGCGAAGCGCACACGCGCGCCCGGGGCTGCGAGGCCCAGGTCGGCGAGGACGTGGCAGCCGGTGGCGAGGACGCCGGGCGAGAGCTGGAAGCAGGTTCCCGCCGGAGAGTCGTCGGCAGGATGCAGGACGCCGCCCAGATAGCCGGGGACGCCGGAGGAGGACACGGCCATCAGGACGCCTCGTCGTCCGCGCCCTCGTCGTCGTCCGGTTGCGCTCCCCTCCCGTCGTACGTCAGCTTCACCTTGAGCGTGACCTCGCCGCCCGCCCCCGCCACGATGATGTCGCCCTTGGCGGAGAACTTGATGCCGAACTCCACCTCCATGGCATCCGGCCTGGCCGCGCGGCCGGCCCGTCCCAGGGCCGTCGCCGTGGAGGCCGCGATCTCCACGATCGCCGACTGCGCCTGCCCGAAGGCGTCCCGGACGCGCGCGGCGAGTTGAGCCGGCCGCGCGGCTGTCAGCTCCGTTCCCGGCAGCTCCACGGGTGTGGCCTCCACCAGGACCTCGATCCCGCCCACTTCCACCGGAACGTACATACCGGCCCTGACCGCCCCTGTCTCCATACCGGCCATGCCAGCCCCCGTCTCCCGGATCCGTCGACCCCGTTCCCGGTGTATCACAGGCGCCTGCGCTGCACAGGGTGAACAGCCGCTCCCCGCAGCCCCGTTGGCCACTACCCCCGTGCCGCGGGCAGCGGCCGGTCCTGCACCACGTGCTTCATCACCAGCGTCGAGGTCAGCCGCTGCACCCCCGGCAGGGTCGCGAGCCGCTCGTCGTACAGCCGCTGGAAGGCGGCGAGGTCGGCGGTGGCCACGCGCAGCAGATAGTCGGGCTCGCCGAACAGCCGCTGGGCGTCGAGGACGTGCTCCAGCTCGCTGACCGCCCGCTCGAAATCGGCGACCGTCTCCCGGTCCTCCTGCCGCATGGAGACGAAGACCAGCGCCTCGAAGTTCAGCCCGAGCGCGGCCGCGTCGACCACCGCCCGGTAGCCCTGGATGGCACCGGAACGCTCCAGCTCGCGCAGCCGCCGGTGGCAGGGCGAGACGCTGAGGCGCACCCGGGCGGCCAGCTCGGTCACGGTCAGCCGCCCGTCCTGCTGCAGCTCGGCAAGGATTTTCCGGTCTACGTCGTCCATGAGGAAGATAATTGCTCAGATCTCGCGATCATGGGCAAACTTCAGAAACACTTTCGGGCCATTCACGCCTAATGTCCCCAGCATGGACTCAGGACTGCTCTTCTCCTTCCTCGCCGTGGACCTGCTGCTGGTGTGCGTGCCGGGCGCGGACTGGGCGGTCGTCATCGCGACCGCCCTGCGCGGCCGCTCGGTGCCGCGCGTGGTGGCAGGCCTGGTCTCCGGCTACGCCCTGCACACGGTCCTGGCGACGGCGGGCCTCGCGGTCCTGGTGGCGGGCTCGCCCCGGCTGCTGACGGCGCTCACGGTGGCGGGCGCCGGGTATCTGCTGTGGCTGGGCTGGGGCGTGCTGCGCCGCCCGGCGATCCCGGGCGCGGCGGACGAGGCTCCCGACGCCGACCGGCGCCTCTTCCTGCGGGGCGCCACGATCAGCGGCCTGAACCCCAAGGGCCTGCTGCTCTACCTCTCCGTGCTCCCCCAGTTCCTCACCCTCCGCGGCGCCCACCTGCCCGTATCCGTGCAGACGGCGACGCTGGGCCTGCTGCACATGGCGTGCTGTGCGGCCGTCTACCTCAGCGTCGGCGCCCTGGCCCGCGTCCTGCTGTCGGCCCGCCCGGCAGCGGCCCGCGCGGTCACCCGCACCTCGGGCGCGGCGATGCTCGGAATCGGCGCGTTCTTGCTGGTGGAACGGCTGGCGACGCTCTGACGATCACTTTCTCAGGAGCCGAAACACCCTGATCTCCCGCTCCACCCGCGCCTGATACGTCGCGTACGGCGGCCAGAACGCCAGCAGGGCCTTCCAGGCGGCGGCCCGTTCCTCCCCCGCGAGCAGCCGGGCCGTGACGGGGATGTCCCGGCCCTTCCAGTTGATCGAGGCGTCCGGACGGGCGAGCAGGTTGTGGGTCCATGCGGGGTGGCCGGTCCGGCCGAAGTTGGAGCCGACGAGGATCCAGCTGCGACCGTCCTCCTCCGGCATGCAGGCGAGCGGGGTCCGGCGCGCCAGCCCACTCCTCGCCCCGGTCGAGGCGAGGATCACCCCCGGCAGCATCTGCGCGCTGAGCAGCACCTTCCCCCGGGTGAGCCGGTGGACGGCCCGGTCGAGGGCCGGGATCACATGCGGGGCGACCCTCGCGAAGGCGCGGGTGGCGGACACCTTCTGCACGAACCGCACGCCGATGCCGGCCATCAGACCGTCACCTCCCCGCGCCCGAACAGCCCGGCCTGCTCGGCGGCCCGGTCCCGCAGCCGGTGCACCGGCCCGAACAGCAGCTCGTCCCCGGCCGCCCGTTTGAAGTACAGGTGGGCCTCGTGCTCCCAGGTGAACCCGATCCCGCCGTGCAGCTGGACCGCCTCCCCGGCCGCACACCGCAGCGCCTCCAGCGCCTGGGCCAGCGCAAGGCCACCGACCTGCTCCCCCTGTGCCGTCGCCCAGGCGGCGTAGTAGGCGGCCGAGCGGGCGGCCTGCACCGCCACGTACACGTCCGCCAGCCGGTGCTTGACCGCCTGGAAGGAGCCGATGGCCCGGCCGAACTGCTCCCGCTGCCCCACGTACTCCACGGTCCGCTCCAGCGCCCGGTCGGCGGCCCCCACCGCCTCGGCGGCGAGCACGGCGGCGGCGGTGTCACCGAGCGCGGCCAGGGCGGGGAGGACGTCCTGGCCGGGGGAGCCCAGCAACTCGGCCGCCACGTCCCGCAGTTGGATCCGACCCTGCGGCCGGGTGGCGTCGAGGGCGGTCTGCCGGGTCCGTACGACGCCCGCGGCGTCCCCCGCGACCAGGAACAGCAGCGTCCGGGGCCGTGTGAACCCCCCGGTGTGCGCGGCGACGACGAGTAGTCCCGCGCTGTGCCCGTCCAGCACCTGCTCGACCTGCCCGTACAGCCGCCACCCGTCCGCGCCGCGCCGGGCCTGCACGCCCCCCGCCCGGCCCCCGCCGGCCCACTCCCCGCCGTTGCCGCCGGTCAGGGCGAGGGCGGTGGCGAGGGCGGGGCCGGGTACGGCCAGGGCGGCGGTGCGGGTGCCGGCGGCGAGGCGGGGCAGCAGCTCGGCGCGCTGGGTGTCGGTGCCGAGGGCGAGGACCAGCGGTGCCGCGAGGACGGTGGTGGCCAGCAGCGGGGAGGGGGCGAGCGTCCGTCCGGCCTCCTCGCAGGCGAGGGCGAGTTCGGTGGT
Organism: Streptomyces sp. NPDC005728; assembly: GCF_040630895.1. NCBI lineage: Bacteria > Bacillati > Actinomycetota > Actinomycetes > Kitasatosporales > Streptomycetaceae > Streptomyces > Streptomyces sp. NPDC005728. The sequence continues at coordinate 168,181 of NZ_JBEXYL010000003.1, read as the reverse complement.
GGAGCAGCCGACGCCGCCGTAGGCCTCAGGGAGGGCGAGCCCGGGCAGGCCGAGCTGGTCGGCGAGGGCGGACCACAGGGCGGGGTCGTACCCGGCCGGGCTGTCGAGGGCGGCGCGCAGCTCCTCGGCGCCGCAGCGTTTGTGCAGCAGTTCGCGCAGGGTGCGGCGGATCTCGTCCTGCTCGGCGGTGAGGCGCGTGTCCATGGCTGATCCGATCCCTCCGACCTGATCTGACGGTGCGTCATGTTAGGGCGGGCGGGGAGCGAAGCCCAGGGGTGCGACACCTGCCGCGAGGCGCCGGATCTGATGTACCGTCAGATTCATGAAGTCCGGGAACCGGAAAGTCGCCGTGACCGGGGTGGCCCTCTCCGACTGCGGCCGCGTGGACGACACGACCCCGTACACCCTGCACGCCCAGGCCGCCCGCCGCGCCCTCGCGGACGCGGGCCTGGACCGCTCCCTGGTGGACGGCTTCGCCTCGGCGGGCCTCGGCACACTGGCCCCGGTGGAGGTGGCCGAGTACCTGGGCCTGCGCCCCACCTGGGTGGACTCCACCTCCGTCGGCGGCTCGACCTGGGAGGTCATGGCGGCCCACGCGGCGGACGCGATAGCGGCGGGCCACGCGAACGCCGTCCTGCTGGTCTACGGCTCGACGGCGCGGGCCGACATCAAGGCGGGCCGCAGGACCGGCAACCTCTCCTTCGGCGCGCGCGGCCCCCTCCAGTTCGAGGTCCCGTACGGACACACCCTGATCGCCAAGTACGCGATGGCGGCCCGCCGCCACATGATCGAACACGGCACGACGATCGAGCAGTTGGCGGAGGTGGCCGTACAGGCACGGGCCAACGCTGCCCTGAACCCGGAGGCGATGTTCCGCGAGCCGATCACGGTGGACGACGTCCTGTCGGGCCCGTTGATCGCCGACCCCTTCACCAAGCTGCACTGCTGCATCCGCTCGGACGGCGGGGCGGCGGTGCTGCTGGCGGCCGACGAGTACGTACGGGACTGCCGTACGCCCCCCGTGTGGATCCTCGGCACCGGCGAGCACCTCTCCCACGCCACGATGTCCGAGTGGCCGGACTTCACGGTCTCCCCGGCGGCGGTCAGCGGCCGGCTCGCCTTCGAACGGGCCGGGGTGCGCCCGGCCGAGATCGACTTCGCGGAGATCTACGACGCCTTCACCTACATGACCCTGGTGACCCTGGAGGACCTCGGCTTCTGCGCCAAGGGCGAGGGCGGGGCGTTCGTGGAGAAGGGCCGGCTGCTGGTGTCCGGAGAACTCCCCGTGAACACGGACGGGGGCGGGCTGTCGGCCCAGCACCCCGGGATGCGGGGGTTGTTCCTGCTGGTGGAGGCGGTGCGGCAGCTGCGCGGAGAGGGCGGGGAGCGGCAGGTGCGCAGGCGGGACGGGGAGGTGCCGCGCCTCGGCGTGGTGTCCGGGACGGGGGGCTGGTTCTGCTCGTCCGGGACGGTGGTGCTCGGCCGGAACTGATCGGCCGGGGGACCGCGCGGGAAGACGGCTCGTGCCGGCCGGTGTTGTCGCCGGCCACGGACGAGCTGCAGGAGGAGACCGAGATGGCGTTGACCCGCGAAGAGCGAGAGGCGTTCCTGGCCGAGGCGCACGTCGCCGCGCTGGCGGTGGACTCGGGCCCGGGGCGGGCGCCACTGGCCGTGCCGATCTGGTACTGGTACGAGCCCGGCGGGGACGTGTGGATCATGACGGGGCGGGAGTCCCGCAAATACGGCCTGATCAGCGCGGCAGGCCGGTTCACGCTGATGATCGACCGACTGGAGCCGACGATCAGGTACGTGTCGGTGGAGGGCCCGGTGGTCGAGACGACTCCGGCCACCGTCGACCAGCTGCGGGAGATCTCGGCGCGCTACCTGCCGGCCGAGAAGGTGGACGGCTACGTCGACTTCGCGTCGAAGAACCACGGGGAGCAGGTGGTGATCCACATGCGTCCGGAGAGGTGGGTGTCCTCGGATCTGGGCCAGGTTTGAATGCTCCCCCTGCCTGTTGGGAGGGGATTCCTGGCTCAGGCTGCCTCCTGGAGCAGCGCCCCAGGAGGTCTTACGCCCTCGACACCAGCCGGGTTCAGACCAGCCCGGATCAGCATCACACGCGCGGAGTTCTTGTCCCTGGGGGAGACGGCTCCGCACGCGACGCAGGTGTAGGTACGTTCGGACAGCGGCAGTGCGTGCTTGGTTCTCGCTCCGCACCGTGCGCAGTCCATGGTGGTGTGCGCGGGATGCACGAGACGGACGTCCCGCCCGTGCTTGCGGCCCATCTCGGCCAGGGCCCTCTTCGTGGCGCCGATCGCGGCGTCCGCTGCCTTGCGCGCCATCGGCGTCCTGGCGAGGAACTTCGGGCGGAAGTCCTCCACGGCGATGGCGTCATGGTCGGTCACCACGCGCTTGGCCCACTTGCGGCCGGTGTCCTGCCGCTGCCGGGCCACCTTCTTGCACGCCTTCGCCCGCAGCCTCCTGGCCTCGCGGTACCCCTTCGAGGCCGCCTGTCCCTTCGCGGGTTTGCGGCGGGCCATCATCCGGTCGTACCGCGACAGCTTCGCCTGGGCCTCCTTGCCGTGTTCGGCGTGCGGGAGGTCGTGGGCGTCCGAGGTGGTGGTCGCGGTCTCCTTCACACCCCAGTCGATCCCGATCACCGCGCCGGTGGCGGGCAGCGGCTGGACTTCGGCGGGCACGACGAAGGAGGCGTACCAGTGGCCGAGGCCGTCGCGGTACACGCGCACGCTGGACGGCTCGGCGGGCAGTTCGCGCGACCACACCACGGTCAGGACAATATCGCCCGCGAGGTGCAGACGGCCGTCCTTGAGACGGAAGCCGCGCTTGGTGTAGTTCAGCGTCGGGTCCGCCTCGCGCTTCTTCTTCCACCCGGGCATCCCGGCCCGCTGTTTGAGGGGCAGACGCCCTTTGATGTCCTTGTGCGCCTTCGCACGCGACTTGCCGAAGTCCCGGATGATCTGCTGCTGCGGCACCGAACTGCCCGCGCGCAGCCACGGCGTGCGCTCGCGGGCCCCGGTCAGCATCTTGTCGAGCTGGGCTGGGCCGCACGTCAGCTTGTCCTCGGGGTGCGCCTTGTTGTGCGCGTGCACGGCCTTGGACTTGGCCACGCATTCGTTCCACACCCACCGGCAGCGGTCCCACTCGGCGAGCAGCGCGGCGCCGGCGGTCAACGACACACGCAGCCGGTAGGTGTACCGGGTACACCCGCCCTTCTCGGGCTCCCTCACCGCCAGCACGACTTCACCCCCTCCACGCCCCGCCCACTCCTCCCCGCTTCCATGGCAAGACCGTACGTGCGAACTCCGTACACCCATGCCCTCATCACGCCACAGTCACCACAGCCAGCGAACGCAGGCACACGCGTTCGCTTCCTGGGCTCCGTCGGTGTATCGCGGGCGCTCCGCGCCCCAGGAGACCGGGCACGGTGACACTCCGCGTCACCGTCACGAGATGCGATTCCTCCCCGGGTGAACGCCTGGGCATCCTCGCAAGATTCAGGTGAGCATGAGGGAATGGGAACTGATCTCCACGCACTACTGAGGTCGCTGCGGGTGTGGGACGCGGGGACGACGACGCTGCCCCCCTTCGACCCGGCCAAGGCGCCCCCGACACCGCTTTCTCTGTTCACGAGCTGGTTCGCGGACGCGGTGGAGGCCGGCCAGCCCGAGCCGCACACGATGTCGCTCGCGACGACGGACGCGGAGGGGAACGCGGACGTGCGGATCGTGATGCTGCACGGCGCCGATGCGGACGGCTGGTCCTTCGCGACCCACGCCACCAGCCGCAAGGGCCGAGCCCTGGCCGCCCACCCGTACGCGGCCCTCGCCTTCTACTGGCCGGTGCTGGGACGGCAGGTGCGGGTGCGGGGTCCGGTGACGTCGGCGCCGTCGCAGGAGAGCCAGGCGGACCTGCACGCACGCTCGACGGGAGCGCTGGCGGCGGCCCTCACCGGACGGCAGAGCGAGGACCTCTCCTCGCTGGAGGACCTGCGGCAGACGTCGGAGGCCGCCTGGGAGCGAGCCCGCCGGAACCCGACGGAGCCCTCCCCGACCTGGACCCTGTACCGGCTGCACCCGCAGACGGTGGAGTTCTTCCAGGGCGACGCCGACCGACGCCACGTACGGCTGGAGTACCGGCGCGACGGGTTCGGGTGGAGCCGGGGGTTGCTATGGCCGTGAGAAGCCGGGGGTTGCTATGGGCGTGAGAACTCGTACACCGCGAAGTCGGCGATCCCCCGGTACCCGATCCTCTGGTACAGGCCGTTGCTCGTCGGGTTCGCGAGGTCGGTGAAGAGGAGGACCTCTTCCGTCCCGGACTCCAGGGCGACCCGGCTCACCTCGGCGGTCGCCGCGCCCGCGTAGCCACGCCCGCGCAGGTGCGCCGGGGTGTACACCGGCGCCACCCGCACCTGGCCTGCGGTCTCCGGGGTCACCCCGGCCATGGAGACGGGGGTGCCGTCGGGAGTCTCCCAGAGGGTGACACCGCCGTGGGCGATGCGGGCGTCGGTCCACTCGCCCGCGTCCTGGACCGCGCTGAGCCCGGCCGCGTCCTTGAACTCCCGGTACCAGCGGATCACCAGCTCCCGGTCTGCCGGCCCGGCCACCCGCGCCCGGCCCTCCGGCTGCGGTGCCGGTGCGGTCAACTCGGCCAGACGGTAGAGACGTTGGCGCTTGCTGATGCTGCCCGTGGTACCGGTGTGGCGGTGCCAGGCCGCCGTGAAGGCGCCTGCGGTGTCCCGCTCGGCCGAGACACCGGGGACCGGACGGCCCAGGCCGGCCACGAGCACCGCCAGCGACTCGGCCTCCTGCGGTGCGAGAGAAGTGACGTTCAGGGGGTGCGGTGGGGTGTGGAACAGGGTTGCGCGTACCGTGCCGTCCGCGTCCGCCAGCGTTCCGAAGAGCGGAGCTTGCTCACCGAAGACATGCAGCCCCCGCCTGCGCAACACGTCCGACACCGTCAGCTGCACCGTGTGCAGGGCCGGCCGGGAGCGCAGGAAGCCGTCGGCGCGGGCCAGGAACGCGTCCAGGTCGTGGGTCAGCTGCCAGGCGTCCGGATGCATCCCGCCATGGTCGCGCTCAGCCACCCGGCCTGAACACCGGTTTTCCCTCTCGGAAGACCACCCGCAGGGCCGTCCCGGCCGTCGGCTCGCCCTCCCCGCACTCGACCAGCTCCGTCATCATCCGCGGGCCCTCCACCAGATCCACGACCGCGGCCACGTACGGGGTGCGGTCACCGAAGGGCGGGAGGTCGTTGCGGTGGACCGTGGACCAGGTGTAGAGCGTCGCACGGCCGCTCGCCTCCTCCCAAGCCACCTCCTCGCTCCAGCAGTGCGGGCAGAACTCGCGGGGGTAGTGGTGGGCCCGGCCGCAACTGCCGCAGCGGCGGATCAGGAGACGTCCCTCGGCGGCCGCCTCCCAGTAGGGGCGGGTGAAGCCGTCGATCTCCGGGATGTCGTACCGTGCCGCGCCCATCAGAACCACCCCAGCGCCGCGTCCACCGACCACGTCTGCCACGCCATGCCGAAGAAGCCGGCCAGCGAGATCAGCGCCATCATCGAGTTCTGCCCCTGCTCCGCCCAGTCGTGGATCATGAGGACGAAGTAGAGGACGTTCAGGACCAGGCCGCCCAGCAGGGCCACCGGGGTCAGAAAGCCCAGGATCAGGCCGAGCCCCAGGGCGAGTTCGGCGTACGCCACGATGTACGCCATCAGCCTCGGCCGCGGGTTCACCACCGTCGCGAAGCCCGCCCGCACCGGGGCCCAGCGGTGTTTCGCCGCCACGTCCGCCGCCCAGGCGATGCCCGCCCCGCGCTCGAACCAGGCCTTCTTGTCCTTGTGACGCCAGCTCTCCAGCCACCACAGGCCTAGGCCTATGCGCAGCACCGCGAGCCACTCCGCGCCGTCGAGCCAGATCGCATCCATGGCATCTGACGGTACGTCAGATGCCATGGAAAGCCGAGGGCCCTGCAGTGGATCGGCTGTACGTTCGCCGCGGGGCTATGGCCGCCCTGTGAATGGCCCGAAGATTGTTGACGATTTTGTTGGCCACAAATTACGTTCGCAGACGCACGAGGGAGTCGGCGACACGAGAGGGCATCAAGGTGAAGCACAGGGCAGTGAGGCGCAGGACCGTCGCCATGGGCATCGGCGCCACCGCCGGTGTCGCGGCCGTGGGCGGCATCGCCCTGAGCGCACAGGCGTCGAGCGACCCGGCGTCGCCGGCATCGGACGCGCTGGTCTTCGACCCGGACGGCTACACCAGGCTGACCACGACCATCACGGACGCCGACGGCACCGACCACGCGGTCACGTACCACTTCTGGAAGGCGATCACCTATGTCGCCGACCCGGTCGACAAGACCTACCAGAGCCTCAACGTCAGCGTGCCGGTGGAGATCGACGGCAAGACCGTGGACGCCTCGGGCGCGCCGGTCCTGTTCGCGAACTCCGTCGGCGGATACATGCCGTCGTCGGTCGCGAAGGACTCGGACACCTCGCTCACGGTGTCCGCCAACCTCGCGGCGGCGGCCGCCGACCTCGGCGACGACGTGAACCACCTCTACTACTGGGACCAGGGCCACGGCGCCAACACGGACCCGGGTGACTTCGTCAAGTGGATCGCCGAGGTCACCGGGTACCGGGGCGGGAAGAACGGCTGAGTCCCGTGCCGAGACCGCGGTGTCCGTCTCCCGTCATGCTGCGGACACCGCCCCGCCGCGACGCCGGGCCCCCGCGCACCGGGGCCGGGCGTCGCGGCCTTCTCGTCACATCCGAGGCGGCTACGACACCTGTCCCACCCACTCCTCCCACATACGTGATCAATCCGCAACCAATTCCGGTCTTGACCGAGACCCATCAACCGGGTGGGTGATTACGCTCCCGCTCATGGCCGTCTCCCGTCCTTCCTCCGCACAGCCCGTCCCGGGCCCCACCGACCGCCCCGTCTACGTCATCGGCGCCGGTCCGGGTGGCCTGGCCGCCGCGTACGCGCTGCGGGCGCGAGGCATACGGGCCGTGGTCCTGGAGAAGGCCGACCGGGTGGGGGCGTCCTGGCGGGGCCACTACGACCGGCTCCACCTGCACACCACCCGGCGGCTGTCCGCCCTGCCGGGTCTGGCGATCCCGCGGAGGTTCGGGCGCTGGGTGTCCCGGGACAACGTGGTGCGCTACCTGGAGAAGTACGCCGAGCACCACGATCTGGAGATCGTCACCGGTGTGGAGGTCTTCCGCATCGAGCGGGCCGCGGGTGGCGAGGGCTGGGTGCTGCACGCCTCCGGCGGCCGGGAGCTGACCGGCAGCGCGGTGGTCGTCGCCACCGGCTACAACCACACCCCGCGCGTGCCCGCATGGCCGGGCCTGGACGGCTACGGCGGAGAGTTCCGGCACGCCGGCGAGTACCGGAACCCCCAGCCCTACGCGGGCCGGGACGTGCTCGTCGTCGGCATCGGCAACACCGGTGCCGAGATCGCCGTCGACCTGGTGGAGGGCGGGGCCGCGCGGGTGCGGCTGGCGGTGCGCACCGCGCCGCACATCCTGCGCCGCTCGACCGCCGGGTGGGCCGCCCAGTACACGGGCGTGCTGGTACGACGGCTGCCCGTGCGGCTCGTCGACCGGCTTGCGCGGCCACTGGCGAAGATCAGCATGCCCGACCTGTCCGCCCACGGGCTGCCGCGCCCGGACACCGGGCTGTACAGCAGGGTGCGGGAGGGTGCCATCCCCCTGCAGGACGTCGGCCTCGTCGACGCCGTACGGAAGGGGAAGGTGGAGATCGTGGCCGCCGTCGAGGGGTTCGAGGACGGGAAGGTGGTCCTCGCCGACGGGAGCCGGATCTCGCCGGACGCCGTGATCGCGGCCACGGGCTACGCCCGGGCGCTGGAAGGGCTGGTCGGGCATCTGGACGTGCTCGACGGGCGGGGTAAGCCTGTGGTGCACGGGGCCCGTACTCCGGGGAACTCCCCCGGCCTGTACTTCACCGGATTCACCAACCCCATCAGCGGGATGTTCCGGGAGCTGGCGATCGACGCCGAGAAGATCGCCAGGGCGCTGACGAAGAGACGGGCATAGCCGTCCGCAACTTTGCCGTTCCGACCCGTTCCTGACGCTGTGTCAGTTCAGTAATCTGACAGTGCGTCAGTTATGGCTGTCACACAGGAGCGGGCGGAACGATGCTTGGATCAACCCACGGCACCCTCACCACCGACTCCCGCCGGGCCCGGGTCCTCGCCTGCGGTGAGCAGCGGCCCGGACCCGCCGTCCACGGACGGGCGGACGAAGCGGACGATCGCGATGTCAGCGGGCGCCCGCTGTACTCGGACGTCCCGGATCTGGCGCGGTTCTTCCGGCCAGAGTCGGTCGCCGTGATCGGCGCCTCGGACACCGAGGGGCGGCCGAACACCGGGATCACACGACAACTGCTGGGCTGGGCCGAGCGGGTGGGGGCGCGGGTGCATCCCGTGCATCCGACCCGGCCCTCGGTCTTCGGCATCCCGTGCTCCGCCTCGGTCGCCGACCTGCCCGAGCAGGTCGATCTGGCCGTGCTGCTGGTGGCGGACCCGCTCCCCGTCGTGGAGCAACTGGCCGAGGCGAAGGTGAAGTTCGCCGTCGCCTTCGCCTCCGGGTTCGCGGAGACCGGGGAGGCCGGGGCCGAGGCGCAGAGGCGGCTCGCGGACGCCGTGCGCCGGTCGGGGCTGCGGATGCTCGGCCCGAACACCAACCTGAACGCCTTCGAGCGGTTCCGGGAGGACCTGGCGGGTCCGGCGATCGCACTCATCACCCAGTCGGGACACCAGGGCCGACCCGTCTTCGCCCTGCAGGAGCTGGGCATCCGGCTCTCGCACTGGGCGCCCACCGGCAACGAGGCGGACCTGGAGACCGCCGACTTCATCTCCTACTTCGCCGAGCGGCCCGAGGTCGGCGCCATCGCCTGCTACGTCGAGGGGCTCAAGGACGGCCGCGCCTTCCTGCTGGCCGCCGACCGCGCCGCCCGCCGCAAGGTGCCGGTGGTCGCGGTGAAGGTGGGCCGGACGGAAGCGGGGGCGCGTACGGCCGCCTCGCACACCGGCAAGCTCACCGGCGCCGACGACGTGGTGGACGCGGCCATGCGGCAGTACGGCGTGATCCGCGTCGACGGCCTGGACGAACTCCAGGACACGGCGGCTCTGCTGGCCCGGGCACGGGCTCCGCACGCGGACGGGGTCGTCGTCTACTCCATCTCCGGCGGCACGGGTGCGCATGTCGCCGACCTGGCCGCCGGGCTCGGACTGCGGCTGCCGACGCTGCCGGAAAGTCGGCAGGCCGAGCTGCACCAGTGGATCCCGGAGTACCTGAGCGTGGCCAACCCGGTGGACAACGGCGGGCACCCGGTGGGCGACTGGCGCGGCCGGAAGATCATCGACACGATCCTCGCCGATCCGGAGGTCGGGGTGCTGATCTGCCCGGTGACCGGCCCCTTCCCGCCGCTCAGCGACAGACTCGTACGCGACCTGGTCGATGCCGCCGAGGAGACGGACAAGCTGGTGTGCGTGGTGTGGGGATCACCGGTCGGCACCGAGCCGGCGTACCGGGAGGTCCTGCTCGGCTCCTCCCGCGTGGCCACCTTCCGGACCGTCGGCAACTGCCTCACCGCCGTCCGCGCCTGGCTCGGCCACCACCACTTCGTGAGCGACTACCGCTCCCCCTTCGACGAGGCCCCCCGCACCCCCTCCCCCTCCTTCCGCAAGGCCGACGCCCTGATGCGGCCCGGGCAGCAACTCAGCGAGCACGCGGCCAAGCAGCTACTGCGCGCCTACGGCATCCGGGTGCCGCGCGAGCAGCTGGTCACCAGCGCCGCGGCGGCCGTCCGCGCGGCCGGGCAGGTCGGCTACCCGGTGGTGATGAAGGCGTCCGGCGCACAGATCGCCCACAAGACGGAACTGGGTCTGGTGAAGATCGGTCTCACCTCGGCCAGCCAGGTCCGGGACGCCTACCGCGAGCTGACCGACATCGCCCGCTACGAGGGCGTCTCGCTGGACGGTGTCCTGGTGTGCCAGATGGTCGAGCAGGGCGTGGAGATGGTCGTCGGGGTGACGCACGACGAGCTGTTCGGGCCGACCGTGACGGTCGGGCTCGGCGGGGTCCTGGTGGAGGTGCTGCGCGACGCCGCCGTACGGGTGCCGCCGTTCGGCGAGGAGCAGGCCCGGGACATGCTCGCCGAACTGCGCGGACGGGCCCTGCTGGACGGCGTCCGGGGACGGCCGCCGGCCGACGTCGACGCGCTCGTGGAGGTCGTGCTGCGGGTCCAGCGCATGGCCCTCGAACTGGGCGAGCAGATAGCCGAGCTGGACATCAACCCGCTGCTGGTGCTGCCCCGCGGGCAGGGCGCGGTGGCGCTGGACGCGCTGGTGGTGTGCCGATGAGCGAGTCGGTACTGCACGAGGTCCGCGACCACGTCTCCTACGTCACCCTGAACCGGCCCGAGGCCCTCAACGCCCTCACGCCCGCGCAGCGGGACGTCCTGATCGCACTGCTGGCCGAGGCGTCGCAGGACCCGGACGTACGGGCCGTCGTCCTCACCGGGACCGGGCGCGGGTTCTGCGCGGGCGCGGATCTGCGGGGCGGTGCGGGCGGCGGGGAACGCATCCCGGGGGACGTGGCCCGCACCCTCCGCCTCGGCGCCCAGCGGCTCGTCTCCGCGGTACTGGACTGCGAGAAGCCGGTGCTCGCGGCCGTGAACGGCACGGCCGCCGGGCTCGGTGCGCATCTCGCGCTCGCCTGCGACCTGGTGCTGGCGGCCGAGTCGGCCCGGTTCATCGAGGTGTTCGTGCGGCGCGGACTCGTACCGGACGGCGGCGGTGCCCATCTGCTGCCCCGGCTGGTGGGGCCGCAGCGGGCCAAGGAGCTGATGTTCTTCGGGGACGCGGTGCCGGCGGCGGAGGCGGAACGCCTGGGGCTGGTCAACCGGGTGGTCCCGGACGGCGAGTTGGAGAAGACCGCCCGCGAGTGGGCGACCCGGCTGGCCGCCGGTCCGACCCGTGCCCTCGCCCTCACCAAACAGCTGGTGAACGCCTCCCTCGACGGCGACCGGGCCGCCGCCTTCGCCGCCGAGGCGGCCGCTCAGGAGATCAACATGACGACCGAGGACGCCCGGGAGGGGCTGCGGGCGTTCGTGGAGCGCAGGGAGGCGGAGTTCCGGGGGCGGTGAGGCTCAGCCGCGGGCCTGCTTGAGGATGCGCAGCGAGCCCCCGTCCGGGTCGCCGAAGAGCACGAACAGCTCGGGGGAGGTCCCACTGCCGCCGATCGACCAGTGGGTGTCCTCGCCGCAGCGGCCGTCGAGCTTGAGCAGGACTCCGTCGCGCCCCGTGTTGCCCGAGTCGTCGTCCGGCTCCCAGGTGCCGGCGCCTCCGCACACGACGTAGTCACGGAAGTGGTCGTCGTCGAAGGGAGGTTGGGACGGCAGCCCGACGGCCTCGGCGCTTCCGTCGGAGCGCAGCCGCAGCTCGGCTCCGCTCTCGCCCCGCCAGACCCCGGCCAACTGGCCGGCGGTCAGCTGCGGGGGCTCGTACTCCTGGATCAGGCCCGCCTCGGTGGCGAGGAACCCGCCACCGAAGGCCAGGACGAACAGGGCGACCGAGCCGAGCGCCGCCCGCCACCAGACACCCCACTGCCGCCAGTCGCGCCTGCGGGCGAGGCCGACCCAGAGGGTGGGCAGCAGTCCGAGGGCGGCCAGGACGGGGACCGTGGTGCCGAGCGGCCACCCGAAGAGCACGCCGGTCAGTCCGCCCCAGAAGAGGGCAGGCACGACCGGGGCCACCCCGTGCCAGACCGGCCCCGGGCCGGGCAGGCGCCGGCCCGCGAGCCGCGCGAGCACCACCGAGGGCAGGGTCAGCACGAACGCCGACAGCACGCCGAGGATCGGCAGCAGCAGCGGTGCGAAGAGGAGGAGGCACAGCGCACCGAGAGCCCCGCCCAGCCCGGCCCCGTAGTCGTCCTGGACAGCAGCCTCGTAGATCCACCACAGCAGTCCGGCCGCCGGCAGCTGGGCGCCCCCGAGGGCCGTCGCCGCGCTCAGATCCTCGGGTGCCCAGGTCAGCCCGGCACTCCGTAGCGTTCCACGCGTCTTTCCCCACCCCATGGGCGCAGCGTACGGGGACACTTTCGGCCATTCTCCTCCCCCTTCCCATCTGACACCCCGTCAGCTTCAATGGGGGTGTGATGGGACACGCAGGGGCGGCGGCCGCCGCCGTCCGGTACCTCAGGTCGGCCCCGCTGCCGGGGCCCATGGAGGCGTTGCCGCGCCCGGAGTTGCGGTGCGTCCGGGAGGACGAGCGGACGCCGGTGGACCAGGCGGCGTTCCGGAGCGTGCTGGGCGCCTTCGCGACGGGGGTGACCGTGATCACCGCGCCCGCCGCCGAGGAGGACGAGGAGTCTCCCGCCGGCTTCGCCTGCCAGTCCTTCTCCTCCCTCTCCCTCGACCCGCCCCTGGTCTGCTTCATGGTGGGCCGCACGTCGACCACCTGGCCGCGCATCGCCCGCACGGGTGCCTTCTGCGTCAACGTGCTGGCCGCCGGCCAGGGCGAGCTGTGCCGGTCCTTCGCGGTGAGCGGCGCGGACAAGTTCGCGGGGGTGGCGTACGACGCCGCGCCCGTCTCCGGCTCACCACGCCTCACCGGCGCCGCCGCCTGGATCGACTGCACGGTCCACGCCGTGCACACCGGGGGCGACCACCTCATCGTGGTGGGTCGGGTGGACGCCCTCGGCGCCGCCGAGCGGGGCGAGCCGCTGATCTTCCACCGGGGGCGGTTCGCCCGGCTGGTCGAGAGCTGAACCCCGCGTCAGGACAGTGCGGCCACGGGAGCCTGGCTCCGCCTGATCACCAGGGCCATCAGGGCCGCCACCGCGCACAGGGTGCCGGAGGTGTACCAGACCATGTTGTAGGAGCCGAAGACGTCGCGGGCGACACCGCCGAGGAAGGCGACGAGGGCCGCGCCGACCTGGTGGGAGGCGAGCACCCAGCCGAAGACGATGGCGCTGTCCTCGCCGTACTGCTCCCGGCACAGGGCCAGGGTGGGCGGGACGGTGGCGACCCAGTCGAGGCCGTAGAAGACGATGAAGAAGACCATCGGCGGGTGGACGGACGGTCCCAGCAGCATGGGCAGGAAGAGGAGCGAGACGCCGCGCAGGGCGTAGTAGACGGCGAGCAGGCGGCGCGGTTCGAAGCGGTCGGTGAACCAGCCGGAGGCGATCGTGCCGACGACGTCGAACACGCCGATGACCGCCAGCAGCGAGGCCGCCGCCGTGACGGGCATGCCGTGGTCGTGGGCGGCGGGCACGAAGTGGGTCTGGATCAGGCCGTTGGTGGAGGCACCGCAGATCGCGAAGGTGCCGGCGAGCAGCCAGAACGGGCCGGTGCGCACGGCCCGCGCGAGGATCGTGAGCGTGCGGCGGGCGGCCCCGGTGACCGGTGCCGGCTTCGGTACGAACTCCTGCGCGCCGTACGGCATCAGGCCCACGTCGGCCGGATGGTCGCGCAGCAGGAGCCACACGAACGGGACGACGGCGAGCGCGGCGAGGGCGACCGTCACGGCGGCCGGACGCCAGTCGTACGTCTCGACCATCCAGGACAGCAGCGGCAGGAAGATCAGCTGGCCGGACGCGGAGGCGGCCGTGAGGATGCCGCTGACCAGCCCGCGCCGCTCGGTGAACCACCGGTTGGTGACCGTGGCGGCGAAGGCGAGGGCCATGGAGCCGGAGCCGAGACCGACGAGCAGTCCCCAGCACAGCAGCAGCTGCCAGGCCGCCGTCATCCACACGGTCAGACCGGAGCCGATCGCTATCACCGTCAGCGCGACGGCGACCACCTTGCGGATGCCGAAGCGGTCCATCAGCGCGGCGGCGAAGGGCGCGGTGAGCCCGTAGAGCGCGAGGTTGATGGAGACAGCCGCGCCGATCGTGCCCCGCGACCAGCCGAAATCCTCGTGCAGGGGGTCCATCAGCAGACCGGGCAGGGAGCGGAAGGCGGCCGCGCCGATGATCGTGACGAAGGTGACGGCGGCGACGAACCAGGCGCGGTGCACGCGGCGGCGCCGGACGGGCGGGCCCTGGACCCGGGCGGCGGCTTCACTTGTCTGAGTCACGTCATAGAGAGTCCTGTTTCCGGCCCCGTCCATCGAGTGGCCCAAAGGCCAGCATTCGTTAGGATCGGGCCATGACTGTCGGCCAGGACTTCCGCCCGCACCGGATCGCCGTCCTCGCGCTGGACGGCCTGCTCCCCTTCGAGCTGGGCATCCCGCACCGCATCTTCGGCCGCCCGCGGGACGCCGAGGGCCGCTATCTGTACGAGGTCGTGACCTGCTCGGTCCGGCCGCCCGGCCCGGTCGAGACGGACGCCGACTTCGCGGTGCACGTCACGCACGGCCCGGAGGCCCTGGAGACGGCCGACACGGTGATCGTCCCGGCGTCGTACGAACTCGGCCCGGTCTACGAGGAGGGCAGGCTGACCGACGAGCTGTCCGCCGCGTTCGCCCGCATCCGCCCCGGCACCCGCCTCGCCTCCATCTGCACGGGCGTCTACGTCCTCGCCGCCGCGGGCCGCCTGGACGGCCGCCCGGCGACCACGCACTGGGCGGACGCCGACCGCTTCCAGCGGATGTTCCCGCGGGTCAGGGTGGACGCGGACGTGCTGTTCATCGACGACGGGGACGTGCTGACCTCGGCCGGGGTGGCCGCCGGGATCGACCTGTGCCTGCACATGGTGCGCCGCGACCACGGCACGGCCGTCGCCAACGAGGTGGCCCGCCGCACGGTCGTCCCGCCCCACCGCGACGGCGGCCAGGCCCAGTACATCCACCGCCCCGTCCCCGACCCCCAGCTCGCCACGACCACCGCGGCCCGCGCCTGGGCCCTCGGCCGCCTGCACGAGCCGATCCAGCTGCGGGACATGGCCGAGCAGGAGGCCATGTCGGTCCGCACCTTCACCCGCCGCTTCCGCGAGGAGGTCGGCATCAGCCCCGGCCAGTGGCTCACCCAGCAACGCGTCGAACGCGCCCGCCACCTCCTGGAGTCCACCGACCTGTCGGTCGACCAGGTGGCCCGCGACGCCGGCTTCGGCACGGCCCAGTCGATGCGCCAGCACCTGCAGCAGTCCCTCGGGGTGACCCCGACGGCCTATCGACGGACGTTCCGCACAGCGGTCGCCGGAGCCGGCAAGCGGTAGGGCGGGGCGCGGGGCCGGCGGTGAGGGCCCTCCGCGCTGTCACGGCACCGTGGGTATCCGGCTCGGGTCGCGCCCGTCGGCCGCCACGGCTTCCGCGCTGCGGGCGGACCGCGCCCTCCGTGTCTCCCCCCACCAGCCCGCCCCCGCCAAGGTCACCGTCAGCCCCGCCCCCGCCAGGATCGCCGTCGAGGGTGCCGCAAGCTTCAGCAGGGCGCCCGCCAGGGAACCCGTGGCCGCGTAACCGGCGCCCGCGGCCGCGTACATGACCGAGTAACCGGCTGCCAGCGCGCCGGGCGGGAGGGTCTCGCGCAGCGACAGGTTGCGGGTGAGCATCGCCGCCGACTGGAACAGGCCCGCCACCGCCAGCCCGGCGGCGATGCCCGCCAGATCCGGTATCAGCGCCACCAGGGCCACGACCGCCGACATGCCGCACAGCAACAGCACACTGCGCGTGGCCAGTCGCCCCGGCCAGGTACGCAGCCCGTACAGGAACGCGCCCACGCCCGAGGCCACCGCCATGCCGAGGAGCAGCGGTCCCGACCAGCCGACGCCGATGCCGCGCTGTTCCAGGAGGGCGGGCAGGACCAGTTCGGCGAGGCCGAGCAGGCACAGGCTCGCGGCCCCGGTGACGTACGCAGGCCAGGCACCCGCCAGCACCCGGAGCTGTGACGTCCCCTCGGTCCGCCCCTCCGACTGCCAACCCTGCGGCAGCAGCCACAAGCCCACGGCCGAGGAGGCCATCAGGACGGCCGCGAGCAGCAGCGGCAGGCCCGGGGCGACGCCCAGGGCGAGGCCGGTGACCGCGGCCGGGGCGACCCCCCAGACGCCCGCCGTCAGCATCGACTCCGCCGACAGGGCCTGCGCGGCCGCGTGGGCGGGGACCAGCGAGGTGAGCAGGGCCCGCAGCCCTCCGGCAGCCGCCGCGGGAGCGGCACCGGCGAGGAACGCGAACGCCGCGAGTATCACGGGGCCGGCGCCGGACAGTGTGCCGAGGCCCGCGAAGCCGACGGCACCGGCGGCGAGACCGGCGGCCAGGTGCGGGCGGGCCCGGCGGGGGTGCATACGCATGCCGAGGACCGGGGCGCCGAGGATCTCGCCGATCACGTACACCGCGGCAAGGGCGGCACCCAGGGGATAGCCGCCCGGGCGCCCTCGGACCAGGAAGACCAGGGCCAGCGGGGCCATGGCCACCGGCATGCGGGCACCGACGGACACACAGGCCCAGGTCAGCACCTGCTTCGAGGCGACGTCGCGGTAGGTCATGCGATGACGGTAGGGGCCGCCGCCGACAACCGCCGACGCATTTTCCCGGGCCTGTGGACAACACGGACGACCCTGCCTGTGGACAGCCCCGGTGATCCGCGATCAGAACGTCAGCACCCCCCGCGCCACCCGCCCCGCCTCCGCGTCCGCCCGTGCCTTCTCGAAGTCCTCCACCGGATAGGTCGCCGTCACCAACTCGTCCAGGAGCAGCCGGCCCTGGCGGTACAGCTCGGCGTACAAGGGGATGTCCCGCTGGGGGCGGGAGGAGCCGTAGCGGCAGCCGAGGATGGACTTGTCCAGGTACATGGAGGAGACCAGGAAGGACGCCTCGGCCGTCGCCGCGGGGACCCCGAGCAGGACCGCCTGGCCGTGGCGGTCGAGGAGGTCGACGGCCTGGCGGATCAGCTCGACCCGGCCCACACACTCGAAGGCGTGGTCGGCGCCGTTCGGCAGGATGTCCCGCACGC
Organism: Streptomyces sp. NPDC005728; assembly: GCF_040630895.1. NCBI lineage: Bacteria > Bacillati > Actinomycetota > Actinomycetes > Kitasatosporales > Streptomycetaceae > Streptomyces > Streptomyces sp. NPDC005728. The sequence continues at coordinate 151,239 of NZ_JBEXYL010000003.1, read as the reverse complement.
CCTCCGTGGAGGTCAGGAAGTCCGTCGCGCCGAACTGCCGCGCCACCCCCTCCTTGGCCGGGTTGGCGTCCACCGCCACGATCCTGAGCGCGCCCGCGATCCGCGCGCCCTGGATGACGTTCAGGCCGATACCGCCCGTGCCGATGACGACCACGCTGTCCCCGCGGTCCACCCGGGCCCGGTTGAGCACGGCCCCCACTCCGGTCAGCACCCCGCAGCCGATCAGCGCGGCCGACGGCAGCGGGATGTCCTTCGGGATCCGCACCGCCTGCACGGCCTTGACGACCGTACGTTCCGCGAACGCCGAGTTGGAGGCGAACTGGTGTACGAGCCGGTCGCCCCGCGTGAACGGTTTCCCCGGCCGCCCGATCGCCCGGCGGCACATGGTCGGCCGCCCCCGGTCGCACTCCGGGCACGTGCCGCAGTTGGCGAGCGTGGACAGGGCCACGTGGTCGCCGGGGGCGACATGCGTGACGCCCGCGCCGACCGCCTCCACCACTCCGGCTCCCTCGTGGCCGAGCACCACCGGGACCGGGAACGGGATGGTGCCGTCCACCACCGACAGGTCGCTGTGGCACAGCCCGGCCGCCGAGATCGCCACCAGCACCTCACCGGGCCCCGGGTCCCTCACCTCCAGGTCGTCCACCACCTGGACCTGCTTGCCGTCGAACACCACACCACGCATCACACGGCCCCCTTCGGCTCCTTCGGCAGACCGAGCACCCGCTCGGCGATGATCGTGCGCTGGACCTGGTCCGAGCCGCCGTAGACGGTGTCGGCCCGGGAGAAGAGGAACAGGTGCTGGTCGGGGTCGATCTCGTACGGTGCCGACGGCGACCAGTCCACGGGTCCCGCGGACGCCGCCCCGCCCCGGACCTGGACGGCCAGTTCACCCAGCCGCTGGTGCCAGTTCGCCCACAGCAGCTTGGCCACGCTGGGCGCGCCCGCGTCGCCCGAGCCGCCGAGCGTGCGCAGGGCGTTCCAGCGCATGGTGCGCAACTCGGCCCACTGCCGCACGAGCCGGGCCCGCACGACCGGGTCGTCGGCGGCGCCGGTGCGCACGGCCGTCCGCACGATCCGCCCCAACTCCTCGGCGAACCCGATCTGTTGGGCCAGCGTCGACACCCCACGCTCGAAGCCCAGCAGGCTCATCGCCACCCGCCAGCCCTGCCCCTCTCCCCCGACGAGGTGCTCCACGCGCGCGCGTGCCCCGTCGAAGAAGACCTCGTTGAAGTCGCTCGTGCCGGTCATCTGCCGGATCGGCCGGACCTCGATCCGCCCCGGCTGGTCCATGGGGACGAGCAGGAAGCTGAGTCCGTGGTGGCGGCGGGACCCGGGATCCGTCCGGGCCAGCACGAAGCACCAGTCGGCCTCGTGGGCGAGGGACGTCCAGATCTTCTGACCGGTGATCCGGTAGTACTCCCCCTCGCGCACCGCCGCCGTACGCACCCCGGCCAGGTCGGACCCCGCACCCGGTTCGCTGTACCCCTGACACCACAGCTCCTCGCCGGCCGCGACGGGCGGCAGGAAGCGGCTCTTCTGCTCCTCGGTGCCATGGGCGATGAGGGTGGGGGCCAGAAGGTTCTCCCCGATGTGCCCGGACCGCGCCGGCGCGGCCGACCGCGCGTACTCCTCGGCCCAGGCGACCTGCTGGGTGAGACCGGCGGTCCGGTTGCCGTACCCGGACTCCGGCCAGCCGATCCCGATCCAGCCGGCCGCACCGAGGGTGCGTTCCCAAGTCCGCCGGTTTGCAGAGGGGTTGGCGTGCGCGGCCAGCCAGGCGCGCGCTTCGGTACGGAACACCTCGTCCTCGGAGGTGAATTCAAAGTCCACGGGGTCTCCTCTTGGCACCGGTGACATCAGCCGACCCGGACATCTCTCCGAGCTACCGGGCGTTCGGCCGCTCCCCGTCCCGTGCGGCCTTCTCCATCGCCGCCAGCTGCAAGAGCATCGGCATCGGGTCCACCCCCACCGAGCCGGGCAGAGACTCCGCGATCCGCTCCGGGGTCCAGGCCCCCTCGCCGTAGACCGCCCGCAGCTCCCGCGGCTGAGCCCACACCGCGATCTTCGGCCCCGCGACCGTGTAGACCTGCCCGGTGACCCCTTGCTCCTTCGCGGCATCGGAGAGCAGGTAGACCACCAGCGCGGCCACGTCCTCGGGCGAGCCGATCTCCTTCAGCTCCGTCGGCACGTTCGCCGACATCCGCGTACGGGCCACGGGGGCGACCGCGTTGGCGGTGACCCCGTACTTGTGCAGCCCCAGCGCCGCGCTGCGGACGAGCGAGATGATGCCGCCCTTCGCCGCGCTGTAGTTGGCCTGCGAGACAGAGCCCTGGTGGTTGCCGCTGGTGAAGCCGATGAGGGTGCCGGACTGTTGTCTCCGCATGACGGCCGAGGCGGCCCGGAAGACGGTGAAGGTGCCCTTGAGATGGGTGGCGACCACCGGGTCCCACTCCTCCTCGGACATGTTGAACAGCATGCGCTCGCGCAGGATCCCGGCCACGCAGACGACCCCGTCGATGCGGCCGTACGAGGACAGGGCCGTGTCCACGACCCGCTGCCCACCCGCCATGGTGGAGATGTCGTCGGCGACCGCCACCGCCTCGCCGCCCGCCGCCTCGATCTCCTTGACGACGGCCTCGGCGACCTCACTGGTCGGCGAGGTGCCGTCGGTGGACACCCCGTAGTCGTTGACGACGACCCTCGCCCCTTCGGCCGCCGCCGCGAGAGCGACCGCGCGCCCGATGCCCCGTCCGGCGCCCGTCACGGCGACCACCTTGCCTGCCAAGAAGTTCCCCACGCCCGGCCCCTTCCCGCGGTTTCTGACGGACCGTTAGATTTTATGGCGCGTCAGACGTGTGGACACAAGCCCCGGGGAGGCACCGGATGTCACTGCCCGCCGAGTTCCACGAGATCGCCAAGCGCGTGAACAACTGGGGGCGTTGGGGAGCGGACGACGAAATCGGCACCCTGAACCTGATCACCGACGGGGTCGTCCGCGAGGCCGCCGCCTGCGTCCGCACGGGCCGGCGCGTCCCCCTCGCCCTGCCCCTCCAGCAGGACGGCGTGCAGACAGGGATGATCCCCGGGCGGGTCAACCCGCTGCACGCCATGGTGCAGCTCAACCAGGAGCTGTTCGGGCCGGGCACGGTGGCGTGCAGCGACGACGCGGTGACCATGGGGCTGCAGGCCGGTACCCACTGGGACGCGCTGACCCATGTCTCGCACTCCGGGAAGCTCTACAACGGCCGCCCGGCGCACACGGTCACCGCGCACGGCGGTGCGGAGTTCAGCGGCATCGACAAGGCGCGGCACATCGTCTCGCGCGGGGTGCTGCTGGACGTGGCACGCGCGCGTGGCGTGGACCGGCTGACGGGCGGGCACGCGGTCACGCCGGAGGATCTGGAGGCGGCCGAGGAGTTCGGCGGGGTGCGGGTGCGGTCCGGGGACGTGGTGCTGGTGCGGACCGGGCAGGTGCAGGTCCTGCTGGCCGGGGACAAGCACGGGTACGCCTATCCGTCACCGGGGTTCTCGGTGCGCTGCCCGGAGTGGTTCCATGCGCGCGACGTCGCCGCGGTCGCGAACGACACGCTCACGTTTGAGATGTTTCCGCCCGAGATCGAGAATCTGTGGCTGCCCGTGCACGCGCTGGACCTGGTGGAGATGGGGATGCTCCAGGGCCAGAACTGGAATCTCGAAGAGTTGTCCACAGCCTGTGGACAAGAGGAGCGGTACGCGTTCCTGCTCTCGGCGATGCCGGAGCCGTTCGTCGGCGCGACAGGCACGCCGGTGGCTCCCGTCGCAATCCTGTGAAGTCCGGTTGGCGGCGCGCCCCCTGCGTTCGACATCGCGCCGCCACCCGGTGCGACCCACACTCGACGAGGACCGCCGTCACCCGAGCCCTCGCCGTCCCCTCGCGGCGAATCGTTGCCCACAAGCGTGTTCAAACGGTCACAAGCAGTCAACACCGGTTCAGCGATTTATTACGTACGCCCGATTCACGGCGGCCGCGCACGGATGCATCCCCGGCGCATGGCCTCACCGGTGCCTACACCGCTTCGAACGCGAGGCCCTCGTACGCGGACCGTCCGCCCCCGTACGCCATCGCTGCGCCCTCCTCGGGCTGCGAGCAGCGGTCCAGCTCGCACCAGATGCTCTTGCCGGAGCCCTCGGGGTTCCAGCCCCAGCGGTCGGCGAGGCAGTCGACGAGCGCCAGACCCCGGCCGCCGGTGGCGTCACCGGCGGCGCAGCGCGGCACGGGCGCACGGGAGCTGGCGTCGGCCACCTCCAGGCGGACGGTGGCGGAGTCGACCACGTCCGAGGGCAGGGACAGCCGCAGCACGGCCGGACAGCCGGTGTGCACCACGGCGTTGGTGACCAGCTCGGAGACGAGCAGGATCAGGTTCTCGGCGAGTGCCTCGTCGGCCTCTATACCGGACCCGGCCAGGCGCGAACGGGCCCACCTCCGGGCTCGCCCCACCTCTGCGGGGTCGGGCCGGACTTCCAGCTGCACCTGAAGCACCTGCACCGCTCACACCATCCGAACCGGCGGACACATGACCTCGTGCCGCACACGCACCGCGACGAGGGCCACGATCGTAGCCATTTTCTGCATGGCCAGAACAACGGCCAGAGCAAGGGTCACGGAACGTGAATCCCTTACGAGACAGCATGGTTGACGTACAGTCACCCCAACAAGCGCTTCGGGCATATTCCAGCGCGAAGGAGTACCCGTGCGGGATACTGTGCGACGCCCGTTGCGGGGAGTCGAACAGGCCAGTTCCGGCATCACCCCAGGGGCAATACCGGCACGGCTCGTGCTCGCAGCCACTCGCATCTCACACAAGGTACCGGAGGGGGCACCCGACTCCGGGATGTGACGAGTCACGCAAAGGACACAACCCGATATCAACGCTCCGTGATTCCGGTACGCCACGATCCGCGACATCCTGGGCCAACGGTGTCCTGACGGCCCAGCACAGGACTCCGCCGAACGGTCAGGCCACCAGATCGGCGGCCAACGCTTCCTCACTCTCCGTGCTCCCGCCACCACGTTGGGCCCGAACCCAGGCCCGTTTGAGATGCAGATGGACCTCCGCCTCCCAGGTGAAGCCCATACCGCCGTGCACCTGGAGGCAGTCACCGGCCCCGCGCACGGCGGCCTCGTCGGCGAGGAGCCGGGCGGCTGCGATGTCGGCGGGGTCGGCGGTCACGGCGGCCGCGTAGACGGCGGCCCGGGCCGTCTCGGCGCGTACCAGCAGGTCGGCGCACAGGTGTTTGACGGCCTGGAAGGCTCCGATCGGCTGCCCGAACTGCTCACGCGCCCGGGCGTGTTGCACGGCCAGCTCGCACGCGCGCGTGGCCGTGCCGAGTTGCTCGGCGGCCGTGAGGAGCACGGCCACCGGGTCCGGTGCGCCGCCGGCGCCGGGACCGCCGGTGCCGCCGGGACCCCCGGGAACACGGTGCAGGGGTGTCAGCGGGTCCACCGAGCGCAGGGGTACGGCCCCGGAGGTGTCCCCGCACACGGTGTCCGCCACGTCCAGCCACTCCGCGAGCGCGCCGTCCACGCGGGCCACCACGACCTCCCCGGCGGCTGCCCCGGGCACGGTCCCGGCGGCGAGGTGGGTGGCCAGCACGGGCCCCGGCAGCAGCGCGCGTCCGGTCTCCTCGAAGACCAGCACCGCCTCCGGCAGACCGAGGCCGACCCCGCCCTCGGACTCCGGCACCCGCAGCGCGAACAGGCCCGCCGCCCCCAGCTCCCGCCACAGCCCCCGGTCCAGATGCCCGGGCCGGGCCACGGCCGCCCGCAGCGCGTCCGCGCCGAAGCGGCGCTCCAGCAGCTGCCGCACCCCGGCCCGCAACGCCCGCTGCTCCTCGGTGAGTCGGAAGCGCACGGTCACCGCCCCTTCGGCAGGCCGAGGATGCGCTCGGCGACGATGTTGCGCTGGATCTGCGAGGTGCCGGCGGCGATGGTGTACGACAGCGAGGAGAGCCGGTCGAGGACCCAGGGCCGGTCCAGGTCGAGGCGGTCCGGGCCGAGCACCTCGGCGGCGGTGTCGTACAGCTCCTGACGGGCGTGCGAATACCGGAGTTTGAAAACCGAACCCCCGACGCCCGGCACCCCGCCGCTCGCCTCCGCCTCGCTCACGTTCCACTGGGTCAGCCGCCACAGCGCCCGGAACTCGGCGTGGAGCCGCCCGAGCCGCCGGCGCAGCACGGGATCGTCCCAGCGGCCGTTCTCCCGTGCCGTGCGGGCGAGTTCGCCGAGCACCCGGCGGCAGGCGACGACCTCGCCGACGAAGGCCGTGCCGCGCTCGAAGGAGAGCGTCACCATGGTCACGCGCCAGCCGTCGTTCTCCGCCCCGACACGGTTGGCCACCGGCACCCGGACCTCGTCCAGGAACACCTCGGCGAACTCCGCCGACCCGGCGAGGGTGCGCAGCGGCCGTACGGTGACGCCCTCGGCGTCCATGGGCATGGCCAGCCAGGTGATGCCCTTGTGCTTGGGCGCCCCCGGGTCCGTACGGACGAGCAGCTCGCACCAGTCGGCGACCTCGGCGTGCGAGGTCCAGATCTTGGACCCGCTCACCACGTAGTCGTCGCCGTCCCTACGCGCGCGCGTGCGCAGCGCGGCGAGGTCGGATCCGGCGTCCGGTTCGCTGAACCCCTGGCACCACACCTCGTCCCCGCGCAGGATGGGCGGCAACCAGCGCGCCCGCTGCCCGGGAGTGCCCTCGGCGGCGACGGTCGGGCCGGCGTGCAGCAGTCCGACGAAGTTGGCTCCCACGTAGGGGGCGCCCGCCTTCTCCGTCTCCTCCAGGAAGATCAGCCGGATGGTCGGGGAGGCGTCCCAGTGGACGTCGGCGTACCCCGCGTCGTGGAGCATGCGCTGCCAGCCGAGGTCGTAGGCGCGCCGGCCGGGCCAGTCGTCCGGGGACGGCCTGGCCGGCAGGGTGGGAAGCGCCTTGGCGAGCCACTCGCGCAGCCGGGCCCGGAACTCCTCTTCCTCCGGTGTGTACGAGAGGTCCATTACTTGTCGAAGTCCAGGTCCAGCATGCGGATGGCGTTGCCCCGCATCAGCTTGTACACGGTCTCGTCGTCGAGGCCCTTCACATGGTCGAGGGCGACCTCCTTGGTGTGCGGGAAGGTCGAGTCGACGTGCGGGTAGTCGGTCTCGAAGGTGGCGTTGTCGCGGCCGACGACGTCCAGGGAGGCGACCCCGTGCTTGTCGCGGAAGAAGCAGCAGAAGATCTGCCGGTAGTAGTACGTCGACGGCGGCTCGGGGATCAGGTCCCGCACCCCGCCCCAGGCGCGGTGCTCCTCCCACACGTCGTCGGCGCGCTCCAGGGCGTACGGGATCCAGCCCATCTGCCCTTCGGAGTAGGCGAGTTTGAGGGTCGGGAACTTCACCAGGACCCCGCTGAACAGGTAGTCCATCATCGAGGCCATCGCGTTGTTGAAGCTGAGTGAGGCCTGGACGGCGGGCGGCGCGTCCGGGGAGGCGGCGGGCATCTGCGAGCTGCTGCCGATGTGCATGTTGACGACCGTCCCCGTCTCCTGGCAGACCGCGAAGAACGGGTCCCAGTACCCGGAGTGGATGGACGGCAGCCCGAGGTAGGTGGGGATCTCGGAGAAGGTCACCGCCCGCACCCCGCGCGCCGCGTTCCGCCGGATCTCCGCGACGGCCAGCTCCACGTCCCACAGCGGGATCAGGCACAGCGGGATCAGGCGCCCTGCGCTGTCCCCGCACCACTCCTCCACCATCCAGTCGTTGTAGGCGCGCACGCACGCGAGGGCGACCTCCTTGTCGTGCGCCTCGGCGAAGGTCTGACCGCAAAAGCGCGGGAAGGTCGGGAAGCAGAGGCTGGCCTCGACGTGGTTGAGGTCCATGTCGGCCAGCCGCGCCTTCGGGTCCCAGCACCCGCGCCGCATCTGCTCCCGGGTGATCCCCTCCAGGGTCATCTCGTCCCGGTCGAAGCCGACGGCGGCGATGTTGCGCTTGTACGGGAACTTCAGGTCCTCGTAGATCCACCAGTCCGTCGGCTGGCCGTCCGGATCCATGGTGATCTGGTACTTCCCGCCGACGTACGCCAGCTCCCCGATCCCGGCGGTGAGCGGCTTGGGCCCCCGGTCCCGGTACTTCGCCGGCAGCCAGGTCTCGAAGAGGTGGGCGGGCTCGATCACATGGTCGTCGACGCTGATGACGCGGGGCAGTTCGGTCATGGGTCCCCCACCTACTTATCTGATGGACCGTCAGATTCACTGTCTCCTGAAGGCTAGCTCCGCACCCCTGGACCGACAAGGCGCACGGCCCTACGCTCTGCTGCGAATCTGACGCATCGTCAGCCAGGTAGGGGGTCGAAGTGAACGACACCGCACACGCCCTGGGCGCCTCGCGCACCCTGTGGGAGCTGGTGGACCGCCGGGCCCGCCTCACCCCCGACCGGCCCGTCCTGCTCCAGGACGACCGCCGGCTGACCTTCGGCGAGCTGCGCACGCGGGCCGAGCGGGTCGCGGCCGGCCTCCACGACATGGGCGTACGCCCGGGCACGGTCGTCGCCTGGCAGCTGCCCACCCGCCTCGAAACGGCCCTGCTCTCCTTCGCGCTGGCCCGTCTGGGCGCCGTACAGTCCCCGGTCATCCCGTTCTACCGGGACCGGGAGGTCGGCTTCGCGCTGCGCGAGTCCAAGGCCGAGTTCTTCGCCGTACCGGGTGCCTGGCGCGGCCACGACCACACGGAGATGGCCCGGCGGCTCGGCGCGAAGGGCGTCTTCGAGGCGTACGACTCCCTGCCCGACGGCGACCCGTCCGTCCTCCCCGCCCCGCCCTCCGAAGGCACCTCGGTCCGCTGGATCTACTGGACCTCGGGGACGACCTCCGACCCCAAGGGCGTCCTGCACACCGACCGCTCCCTGATCGCGGGCGGCTCCTGCCTCGCCCACGCACTGCGCCTCACACCGGACGACGTGGGCTCGATGGCCTTCCCGTACGCGCACATAGCGGGCCCCGACTACACAGTCATGCTCCTTCTGTACGGCTTCCCGGCGGTGATGTTCGAGCAGTTCGCGCTGCCGGACGCGCTGGAGGAGTACCGGCGGCACGGGGTGACGGTGGCCGGCGGCTCGACGGCGTTCTACTCGATGTTCCTGACCGAACAGCGCAAGCGGCCCGGGACGAAGGTGATCCCTTCCCTGCGGCTCCTAGCGGGCGGCGGAGCCGCCAAGCCCCCGGAGGTCTACCACTGCGTCGTACGCGAGATGGGCGTCCAGCTCACGCACGGCTACGGCATGACCGAGGTGCCGATGATCACCATGGGGGACCCGGAGGACACGCCGGAGAACCTGGCGACGACCGAGGGACGCCCGCCGGAGGGGATGGAGATACGGATCGTCGACGGAGAGGTACGGCTGCGCGGCGAGGCGGTGTGCCAGGGCTATCTGGACCCCGGCCAGACGGCCGCCGCCTTCGACCCGGAGGGTTTCCTGCGCACCGGCGACCTGGGCCGTGTGACCGACTCCGGGCACCTCGTGCTCACCGGGCGGCTCAAGGACGTGATCATCCGCAAGGGCGAGAACATCTCGGCCAAGGAGATCGAGGACCTGCTCGCCGCACATCCGGCGGTGTCCGACGTGGCGGTGATCGGCCTGCCGGACGCGGCCCGCGGGGAACTGGTCTGCGCGGTGGTCGAACAGCCTGCGGACGCGGCCGAGTTGACGCTGGCGGACATCGTCTCCCACCTGCGCTCGGAAGGACTGTCCGTCCACAAACTGCCGGAGCGGCTCGAGGTGGTCGACGCCCTTCCGCGCAACGAGACCCTGCGCAAGGTACTCAAGTACAAGCTGCGGGAGCGGTTCTCCGGGTCGCCTGCCGCTACTCGGGAACGGTGAAGTACCGCGCGAACGCCGGGACGATCTCCGATTCGCCGACCCTGCCGTCGCCGTCCGTGTCGAGGGCGGTGGCGGTGGCCTCGGCGATCTCACCCGGGACGTGGAAGACCCGCAGGACGCGAACGGTGTCGGGAACGGTGGCATGGCCGTCCGCGTCCCGGTCCGCCACGGCCAGGGCCGCGTGCAGGAAGGGACGGGCGATCTCGGCGAAGCGCTCGGGGTTGTCGCGCAGGCGCTTGACGGCTCCGGAGACGAACTCGTCCCGGGTGATGCGCTGGTCACCGTCCCGGTCCGCGATGCCCGCCATGCCCTGCCAGAAGGCCTCCGCACCGGCGTACAGCGCCTGGCCCCGGTCGGAGCGGGCGGGGACGGCGAACTCGGCGAGCAGCGCCTTGGCAGCCGCGTTGAAGTCCTCGCGGTCGATGTAGCCGTTGCCGTCCTGGTCGAAGGTGGCGAACCGGGCGGCGATCCTGCGCTCGTACTCGGTGCTGACCATGTCTGTTCGGGCCGCCTTACGTTGACGTGGGGGTCGATCTGGCAGGGAGCGTACGTCGTGCGCGGCGGCGGCGTGACGGAAAAGGGGTGCTTGTGCCAAGACCGGGGGAATTCTGGGACAACCTTGTGGCGACGGCGCGGCGGTACGGCGCCGCTCAGGCCGAGAGGGGGCCCGCCTCGTCGGCGGTGGCGGACTCGACGTCGGAGCGGATGTCGAAGAGGCGGCGGACACCGAGCGCACCGAGGACCCGGTTGACGTGCGAGCCGTCGACCGCGCCCCGGTCCGGCAGTATCAGCCGCAGCCGGCCCTGACAGGAACGGATCAGCCGCCGGGCGGCGATCAGGACGCCGACCCCGCTGGAGTCGCAGAAGAAGACCTCGGAGAGGTCGAGGATCAGGCTGTGGTGCCCCTCGGCCACCACGTCGTGCACACGCTGGCGCAGTACCGGCGAGGTCATGAGGTCCAGTTCCCCGGTCACCCGGAGAACGGCCCACTCGCCCTGTTCGACGCCGGTCACCTTGAATGCCACGGCCACGCCCCTCCGCTCGCCGGATCTCCCGGAACCGCCCGGAACCGGAAGCAGTTCCTACGTTTCTTTCCGCGCGGCTGCCCAGCGGCCGTTCCCTGAAACTTCGGAGAACAAACCGCACGCGATCGACAAGGGGCTTGTTTCAGTCACTATCGATCCTGTTCGATCGGACTTGGACACCCTTTGCGTGAAGGTTATGTGAAGGGGGCACTATCACCTGCGGCGCCTCGCGGGGCGCACATGGACACAAAGGGGCGTGCGCTGTCAGACGTGCCGACTACATTCGAGAGGACAGTGCGGAGACGCTGAACGGGCCGGCCGAGGGCGAAGGGAGGGGCAGCATGGCGCAGAAGGACGTACCGCCCCGCTGGGACCGCAAGATGCAGCAGCGTCTCGCGCGCGGCGAGGCCGCCGCGCTCGGCGAGCTGTACGACCGCTTCGCCTCCCTCGTGCACAGCCTCGCCCACCGCGTCCTCGGCGACGAACGGGCCGCGGACGGGGTCACCCGCGAGGTCTTCGCCCACGTCTGGGAACACCCCGACACCTACGATCCCAAGCAGGGTCCGCTGCGCTCCTGGGTCGCCGCGGTGACCCACCGGCTGGCCGTGCAGCGGCTGCGCGCCACCGAGACCGCCGCGCTCACCCGGGGCGGGAGCGACTCGGCCGAGGAGCCGGAGCGCCTGGAGAGCGAGGCGCTGGAGAGCCTGGAGAGCAAGGTGCGCCGCGCCTCGGTCGCCGCCCGCGCCGACTACATCGTCCACTCGATGCCCGCCCCGCTGCGTGCGGCGCTGGAACTGGCCTATTTCCAGCGCCGTGACTACCGCCAGACCGCCGCCGACCTCGGCGTCACCGAGGACGAGGCGCGCCGCCGGCTCCGGCTCGGACTGCAACTGCTGTCCACCGCCCATGACGTCGGCACTCCGCCGGGATACGGGGGTGCGGTGTGAGCGGCCCGGGAGGCTTCGAGACCCACGACGGTCGCGACGGTCACGACGAGGAGAGGGAGCACGGCGCGTTCGGAGGCACCCAGGGATCCGGCTCGGGTGCCGGTGCCGTGCCGCCGGGTGCCGACGGTCCCGGATCCGACCGATCGCCCCGGATACCGCTGCCCCGGGCCTCCGTCGAGGACAGCGGGCTGCCGCTGCCCGCCCTCTCCGACCTGGGGGACCTCGCACCCGTGCCGCTCGACCTGCCGCACGACGTCCTGAAATCGCTCCTCGGCGCCTGGGCCCTGGCCGCCTGCTCGGCGGCCGAGACGGCGGCCGTGGAGGACCACCTCGGCACCTGCGGCTCCTGCGCGGACGAGGCGCTGCGGCTGCGCGAGGCGGTCGGCCTGCTGCACCAGCCCGAGAGCCTGGACCTGGATCCCGCCCTGCGTACCCGCGTCCTGGAGAGCTGCCTGGACCGCAGGCCGCCGCGCATCCCGGTGCCCGGGTGGGCAGCTCCGTACGACGCCGAGACCGCGCGACTGGACGCGCTGCTGCAGGACTTCGGAGACGCCGAGTGGCATGCGCCGGTGCGGCTGCGGTGGTTCGACGGTGACGCACCGACGAGTCGTCGTACCACCGTGGCGGGGGTGATCGCGCATCTGCTGTCGGTGGACGGGCTGGTCGCGACGGCGCTCGGCCTGGAGGACCCGCTGGCCGAGGTCGTCGGCCAGGACGCGGCGGGCGAGCTGGGCGAGGCGGGGCCGGCCGAGCGTACCGAGGCGTTCTGGCGGACGTCCCACTTCCCGCCGACGCGGTCCGTGCGCGGGCCGTGGCGGGAGCAGAGCCACAACCTGGTGCGGACGGTGTCCTTCACGGGCGGCACCGCCGGTGGGCTCGCGGTGTCGTACGGCGACTTCGCACTGCCGTTGCACGACGCGATGCTGGACCGCGCCTTCGAGTGCTGGGTGCATGCGGAGGACATCGCGGAGGCGGTGGACTATCCGTACGAGCCGCCCGCGCCCCGGCACTTGAACAAGATGATCGACCTCGCCGCCCGGATGCTGCCGACCGCGCTGGCCGAGCGGCGCAGGGCCGGGCTGTCCGCGCCGGGGCGGACCCCGCATCTCGTGCCGGCGGGGGCGCCGGGGCGCAGCCTGCGGCTGGAGATCGAGGGCGCGGCCGGCGGCGAGTGGCTGATCCCGCTGGACTCGCCCGCCGCGGTGGGCTCCGCCGAGTTCGAGGTGGCCCATGTCGCCCTGGACGGCGTGGAGTTCTGCCGGCTGGCCGCGGGTCACGTCCCCCCGGAGGAGGCCGCGGCGGGACAGGCGGGCGACCGGGAGGCGATCAGAGACGTGCTGTTCGCCGCGGCGGGGCTCAGCCGGATGTGAGCTGAGCCCCCGGCAGGGCTCAGTGGACGGAGAGCCCACCGTCCACGAAGATCGACTGCCCGGTGACATAGGCGGAGGCACCGCCGGCGAGGAACACCGCCGCGCCCGCGAAGTCCTCGGCCAGGCCGTTGCGGCCGACCATCGTGCGGGCGGCCAGCGCCGCCACCTTCTCGGGGTCGGACGACAGTCGTGCGTTGAGCGGCGTCAGCACGAAGCCCGGCACGAGGGTGTTGCAGGTGACGCCGTACGGCGACCATGCCTCGGCCTGGGAGCGGGCCAGCGACTCCAGCGCGCCCTTGGAGACGCCGTAGGCACCGCTCTGCACGAAGGCCCGGTGGGCCTGCTGGGAGGTGACGTGGATGATCCGGCCGAAGCCCCGCTCGGCCATGCCGGGCCCGAACCTCTGCCCCAGCAGGAAGGGTGCCTCCAGGTTCACGGCCATGGTGGTGTCCCACACGTCCTCGCCCAGCTCGCCCAGCGGCGGCCGCAGGTTGACCCCGGCGCAGTTGACGAGGATGTCGGGCTCCCCGAACACCGTGGCCGCCTCGTCCGCCGCCGCGCGCACGGCCTCGCGGGTGCTCAGGTCGGCGCTGACCCAGGCCGCCCGGCAGCCTTCGGCGGTCAGCTCGTCGACCGTGGCGGCCAGCTCCGCCGCCTTGCGTGCGACGACCACCACGCGCGCCCCGGCACGCGCCAGTGCCCCGGCGATGGCCCGGCCGATGCCGGAACTGCCTCCGGTCACCACCGCGACCCGGCCGTCCAGCGAGAACAGTTCGGAGAGGTAGGCCTGCGAGATCATGTTCGAAAGCCTAGACCTCAGTTCTCAGGCGAACACCACAGTCCGGCGGCCGTTGCGCAGGATCCGGCGCTCCGCGTGCCACTTCACCGCGCGCGCCAGGGCCTGGCACTCCACGTCCCGTCCGACGGCGACCAGTTGGTCCGGGGTCGCGTCGTGGCCCACCCGTTCGACCTCCTGCTCGATGATCGGGCCCTCGTCGAGGTCGGCGGTGACGTAGTGGGCCGTGGCGCCGATCAGCTTGACGCCCCTGGCGTGGGCCTGATGGTACGGCTTGGCGCCCTTGAAGCTCGGCAGGAAGGAGTGGTGGATGTTGATGATCTGGCCGCTGAGCTGCTTGCACAGGTCGTCCGAGAGGACCTGCATGTAGCGGGCGAGGACGACCAGTTCGACGTCCTCCGCGCGCACGATCTCCAGCAGCTGCGCCTCGGCCTGCGCCTTGGTGTCCTTCGTCACCGGGATGTGGTGGAAGGGGATGTTGTACGACCCCACCAGCTCCTGAAAGTCGGTGTGGTTGGAGACCACGGCCGCGATCTCCACCGGCAGGGCGCCGATCCGGGCGCGGAAGAGCAGGTCGTTCAGGCAGTGGCCGAACTTGCTGACCATCAGCACGATGCGCATCTTCTCGTCGGCCCGGTTGAGCTGCCAGTCCATGTGGAAGGAGTCACCGATCGCCGCGAAGCTCGCCCGCAGCTTGTCCACCGTCAGCGGCGCGTCCGCCGAGAAGTGGACGCGCATGAAGAACAGTCCCGTGTCGTGGTCGCCGAACTGCTGGCTGTCCTCGATGTTGCAGCCGGTCATGAACAGGTAGCTCGACACGGCGTGCACGATGCCCTGCTTGTCCGGGCAGGAGAGGGTGAGGACGTACTGATCGGCGGGGGCCGCGGCTCGGCTGGGCTGCTCGTTCATGCACCACAGGGTCCCATACCGGCCACGTGCCGTGGGGCTCCGTCCCGCAGGGCGGAACGGGTCCGTACGGCCCCGGCCCCGCCGGACAGGCCCTAGGCGGTCCTCGTCATGATCTGCAGCACTTCCAGGCTCCGCGGGGGCGCGTCGGGGTCGTCGCCGTCGCTCGCCGCAAGGCGCAGGTGCGCGTCACGGGCCGCCCGTACCGCCTCCGGCCACGCGTGGTGGTCGAGGTAGACGGCGACCGGCGCGTCCGGGCCGACCTGGTGCATGATCCGCAGAACCCGCAGCACGGCGGTGTCGACGAGCGCCGCCTCCTGCGAGTCCCGGAATATCGTGCCGACGTACTTCTCGGCGGACCAGTTGTCCAGCCAGGTGTCCTCCACCAGCCGGTACACGGCGTCGGTCACGTCGCCGTATCCGTCCACTCCGGCCAGCCAGACGTCCTGCTGGAAGGCCGGATCAGAGAGCATGTGCAGCGCGGAGCGCACATTGCTGCGCCAGCGCCACCACGGCATGTCGTTCAGTGGCATGCCGCCCATGGTGGAGGAGCGACGGCCGCGACGGGAAGAGTTCTCCGAACCTTGCACGGTCATCGATCGTACGTTCCTCGTCACAGGACTCTCACCACCCCCCGTAATTCACCTCTAGGTCACCTTTCGTTGACCGAGAGGCACGCCACGGTTAGCGGTGTGAGGGAATCGTGCGTGTTCATGACCGGCAGGCGACGCACCAGCAGTATGTTCCTCCAATCCCTCTCCCGGCCCGTCAGAGCCACCGCCGTGTACGCGGGCTCCCTGGCCGTCTGTGCGTCGCTCACCGCCGGATGCGGGGTCATCCCCGGTGCCACGGGGGGCTCCGGGGGTGACCCGATCAAGGTCATGACCTGGGCGCCCGAGAACACGGACGCCACCAACAAGCCCGGCATGCCCGCGATGGCCCGCGCCTACGGCAAGTGGATCAACTCCCACGGCGGCATCGACGGCCGCAGGCTCGAGGTCCTGACCTGCAACGACCACAACGACAGCGTGGGCGCGGCGAAGTGCGCCCGGCAGGCGGTGGCCGAGGACGTCGTCGCGGTCGTCGGCTCCTACAGCCAGTTCGGCGACTCCTTCCTCGCCCCGCTGGAGAGCGCCGGCATCCCGTACATAGGCGGTTACGGCGTCACCAGCGAGGAATTCACCGGCCCCATGGTGTACCCGGTCAACGGCGGCCAGCCCGCCCTCCTGGCCGGCCTCGGCAAGGCGCTCGCCGCCACCTGCGGCAAGATCGCCCTGGTCCGCCCCGACAGCATCGCCGGGGACCAGCTGCCCGCGCTGCTCGACTCGGGTCTGAAGGCGGGCGGACACGTCGCGGCCCGCGACCAGCTCGCCGCCGAGAACGCCACCGAGTACGACGGCCAGGCCGACGAGGCGCTGCGCTACGCCACCAAGAACGTGACCCGGAAGGGATGCGTGGTGCCCGCGCTCGGGGACCGCACCGACACCTTCATGGACTCCTTCCGGCGGACCCGCGAGGGCTACCCCGCGGTGCGGACGGCGACCGTACTGGGCAGCGTCGACCAGACGGTGATCAACGCGACGGGCGGGGCGACGGGGCCGTACGAGGGGGCGTACATCACCGGCTGGTACCCGGTGGCCTCCGACGCCCGCTGGAACCCGATGAAGAAGGTGATCAGCGAGGAGGCCTTCGGCGACAACCGCATCGACCCCGCGGACGCCGGAGTGCAGACCACCTGGATCGCCTACACCGTGCTGAAGGCCGTCCTGGAGAAGACCGGCGCCGGCGAGGTGAGCGCCGACAGCGTGCGCCGCACCCTCAACGACGACCTGCAGGTGTCCACGGGCGGCCTCACCCCGACCCTGCACTGGCCCTACGAGAGCAAGCTCGCCGGGGTCGGCTTCCCGCGGCTCGTCAACGCCGCCGTGACCCTCCAGGTGGTCCAGGAGGGCCGGCTGGTCGCGGCGAGGAAGACCACCGGCTCGGGCATCGACGGGATCACCGACATGACGAGCACGCTGGAGAACGCGGACATCGACTGACCCGGCCCCCGGCGCCGGCCCGGCCCCGCCTCACAGCTGGGTCGGCTGGCGCTGGGTCAGGCCGTACTTCGTCGCGATGGAGTTCCACAGCGCGGCCGCCTTCACCTTCTGCTGGCTGGCGGTGCCGCTCTCCCGGTTGCCGGCCTGGGTCTGGCCGGTGGTGCGGGCGTGGCCCTTCTTGCAGCCCTTCCCACTGCCCACCTGGTCCGCCCAGGCCGCGTAGTGGTTGTCGGCGGCCGCGGACGCCTGCCAGGCCCTGGTGAGGGCGGCGGTCAGCTCGGCGTTGCCCGGCAGCTTGTCGACGGACAGCTTGCCGAGCCGGGTGACCAGGCCGCTGCGCTGCTTGGCCGCGTCGCGCAGGTCGGAGGAGGCCTGGCCGAGGTTGTTGCACTGCTTGACGTTCGCCACCGCCTGGATCACCGAGGCGCGGCTGCTGCCGCTGTCCGCGAGCAGCTTGTCCAGCGCGACCGCCTGCTCCTTCGCGGGGTCGGCGGCCGCCGAGGCGGACTCCTGGGTGGCCGGGGAGGCGGCGACGGTCTTGTTGTCGTCGCCCTTGCCCCCGCCACCGCCGCTGAGCAGCGCACCGGCGCCGACGCCGACCACGATGATGCCGACGCCCACGGCGGCGATCAGCGGCACCCGCGAGCCGGTGCGGCCGCCCCTGCGCCCGCCGTCGTCGTCCACGGGCGGGCTGTACGACGGCTGCCCGGGGCCCGGGTAGCCGCCCTGGGGCTGGCCCGGGTAGCCGCCCTGCGCCTGGATGCGCGGCATCTGCTGCGTGGCACCGGCCGGGCTCTCCCCGCCCCCCGGCGCGCTGCGGAAGAGGTTGTCGAACTCGGCCGGCGGCTGCCGGTCCCCGCCCTGCGCCTGGGCGCCGTAGGGCGGTATGTGCTGCGTGGCCTGGGCGTCGGGGTGCGCGGGCGGCTGCTGCGCGCGTCCCAGATACCGCGTCTGCTCCCCGGCCGACTCCGGCGGAAGCGCGCCGGCCGCCACCGGCGGTATGTACTGCGTGGCGCCCTCGTCGGCGGGGGCCGCCGGGACCGGGGGCAGGTACTGGGTCGCACCCTCCGGCGCGCCGGCCGCCGGGACGGGCGGGATGTACTGGGTCGCGCCCTCGTCCGCAGGGGGCAGCGCGGAGGCCGCGGGGACCGGCGGGAGGTACTGGGTCGCATTGTCGGCCGCCGGGGGCAGCGCC
The DNA here is from genome assembly GCF_040630895.1 of Streptomyces sp. NPDC005728. Classification (NCBI taxonomy): domain Bacteria; kingdom Bacillati; phylum Actinomycetota; class Actinomycetes; order Kitasatosporales; family Streptomycetaceae; genus Streptomyces; species Streptomyces sp. NPDC005728. The sequence goes on along the minus strand of NZ_JBEXYL010000003.1, from coordinate 133,071 downwards.
GCGCCCTGCACCGGGTAGGCGGCAGGCAGGGGCGCGGACGGAGCGGGCGAGGCCGGGTACTGCTGCTGGTACGGGGCCGGGGCGCCGTAGGCGGGCTGCTGGGCCGAGCCGTCGTGGGGCTGCGAACCGCCGTCGTACGGGGTGCCGCCGCCGTACGCGCCATGGGCCGGTGCCTGGCCCCCGGAGCCGTACGCCAGGTCCTGCCCGGGCACACCGTAGGCCTGACCGCCGTACGACGGAGCCGGTGCGCCCTCCGGAGGCAGCGGGCCGGGACCGTGACCGGCGGGCGGCTGCTGCTGGAGCTGCTGTTCCGGGGTGCCCCACTGCTGGGCGGGCGCCGCGGGCCAGCCCTGGTCCTGCTGCGGCGCCTCCTGCCGGCCGGGGCCCCATGGGCCGCCCCAGGCCTGGCCGCCGGCCGGCGCGGCGGAGGCCGCGGGGCCTGACATGCCCGGCAGCAGGGGCTCGCCTCCGTCGGAGGGCAGCACGATGCCTTCGCGCGCGGGCTGCGCCGAGGGCTCCTCGCCCTGTCCACTCTGCGTCACCGGGACTCCTACGACTGGGGGACCTTCGGAATCGTCGGCTCACGCTACCGGGTCCCCCGAGCCGGGTGCCACGCAGCTCAGGGCGCGATCTTCCTCGCTGTGACAGCAGTAACAAAACCGCCCCGCGGTGCGCTGTAAATGGCACCCCTCGTGCGCCCCGGTGCCGTTTCCCGTGCGTTCACGCAACCGCGGGGCCGGTGTTCAGGCGGCTTGCTGGAGGTCGAGACGGGCCCCGAACTCCCGTACGACCGCTTCGTCCCGGAAGGGCTCCAGGCGCTGCTGCAGGTCCTCCAGGTACTCGGCGCCCCGGTTGGAGCGCAGTGTCTCCAGCAACTCCACCGCCTTCGTCCCGGTGCTGCACGCCTGCTCGATCTCGCGCTGCTGCACCTGGGCCGTGGCGAGCAGCACATAGCCGATGGCGCGGCGCCGGGCCCGGGACTCGGGGTGCCCGGCCAGCGACTGCTCGGCGTACCGCGCCGCCGCCTCGGCCTGGCCCAGGTCACGGTGGCAGTGCGCCAGCTCGTCGGCCAGATAGGCCTCGTCGAAGTGCGCGATCCACACGGGGTCGTCCCCGGAGGCCGCGTCCGCCTGCTCCATCGCCGCGACGGCACGCCCGGAGGCCGCCTGCGCGGACCGGGCGTCACCGAGCAGGGCGTGCCCGCGGGCCTCGGCCGCGTGGAACATCGCCTCCGCGCGCGGAGTCACCCGCCCGCGCGCCCCTTCTTGCGCGGCCCGCGCCAGCTGGGCGATCTCGCGCGGGTTGCCGAGCTGCGCGGCGAGATGACTCATGGAGGCGGCGAGGATGTAACCGCCGTATCCGCGGTCACCGGCCGCCTGCGCCAGGCGCAGCGACTGGATGTAGTACCGCTGGGCGAGACCCGGCTGCCCGGTGTCGACCGCCATGTACCCGGCCAGCTCGGTCAGCCGGGCGACGGTCGCGAAGAGGTCGCGGCCGACCGCCTCGCGGTACGACCCCGCGAGCAGCCCGGAGACGACGCTGTTGAGGTAGTGCACGACGACCGGGCGCACGTGCCCGCTGCCGAACTGGTGGTCGAGGTCCACCAGCGCCTGGGTCATGGACCGTACGGCGGCCACGTCGGACTGGCCCACGCGCGGGCCCGCCTGCCGGGACACCTGGGGGTCCGGCGCCGAGATCAGCCAGTCGCGGCTGGGCTCGACCAGCGCGGAGGCGGCGACGGACGAGCCGGACAGGAAGTCCCGCCGGCCCACGTCGCTGCGCCACAGCTCGCAGACCTGCTCGATGGCCCCCAGTACCGTCGGCGAGAACTGGAGACCGACCCCCGAGGCGAGGTTCTTGCCGTTGGCCATGCCGATCTCGTCGATCGTGACCGTACGGCCGAGCTTGCGCCCGAGCGCCTCCGCGATGATCGCCGGGGCCCGGCCCCGCGGCTGCTGACCGCGCAGCCAGCGGGCCACGGACGTCTTGTCGTAGCGCAGGTCGAGGCCGTGCTCGGCGCCGCACATGTTGACCCGCCGGGCCAGCCCGGCGTTCGAGCACCCCGCTTCCTGGATGAGTGCCTGCAGCCGTTCGTTCGGCTGCCTCGCCACGAGAGGCCTTGCGGCCATGTGCTACCCCCTGCGAACCCCATGGAGCGTGAAGATCCGGCCGGAAGGATCCGGTCGTGAAGATCACTGCCCAGCTGACATACCGTCAATGCGTGACATGTGCGGTTTGCCGGGGTAAAGGCAGATGCCACCCCCATCACTGGCTACCCAGCCCCCGCCCCGGTTCCTCCCGCGCGCCCCCACCTGTGCACCCATGCGCCCCGGCTGCGGGGCCGATGCTCCTCCCCCGCGCGCGCATGAGCCGTAACTCCAGGTGGGTGCGGGAGTTGAGTGAACCGTGGAAGAGACGATCGCCGGCACCGAAGCCGCTCAGATTCCGCAGCAGCGCGGGGAATCGCTGCTGGAAACCGCCGTACGCTACGCCGAGGAGCGGCATTGGGACGTGTTCCCGGGCACCTGGCTGGAAGCCGTCGACGGGGTGCAGCGCTGCTCGTGCGGCGACGCCTCCTGTCCCGCGCCGGGTGCGCATCCCACGCGCCCCGACTGGGCGACCCAGGCGACCGGCAGTGCGACCGTCGCGCGCCGGATGTGGCAGAAACAGCCGACCGCGTCGATCCTGCTGCCCACGGGGCGCACGTTCGATGCGCTGTCCGTCCCGGAGAGTGCTGGGTTCCTGGCGCTCGCTCGCATGGAGCGGATGGAGTTGACCCTGGGGCCGGTGACGTTGACTCCCGACCGGCGGATGCAGTTCTTCGTGCTCCCGGGGGCCTCCGTGAAGGTTCCTGATCTGGTACGGAAGTTGGGGTGGTCGCTGGCTTCGCTGGATCTCGCTCCGTTGGGTGAGGGCGCTTACGTGGCCGCTCCGCCGACTCGGTTCGGCTCGCGTGGCGCTGTGCAGTGGGCTTGCCGGCCCACCCCGGCGAATCGGTGGTTGCCGGATGCCGAGGAGTTGATCTCGCCGCTCGCCTATGCGTGCGGTCGGGACAAGTGACGTACGCGGTCCCCGCGCCCCCAGGACATTGCACCGCCGTAGGGTTCTGGCATGAACGAGGCTGCGGTTCGTGTGCGGGGGCTCTGGAAGCAGTTCGGGGCGCAGATCGCCGTCGGGGGGATCGATCTCGATCTGCCCGCCGGCAGGTTCATCGGGCTGGTCGGGCCGAACGGGGCCGGGAAGACCACCACGCTGTCCATGGTGACCGGGTTGCTGCGGCCCGACCAGGGGTCCGTCGAGGTCGTCGGGCACGACGTGTGGCGGGACCCGGTGGCCGTCAAGGCGCGGATCGGGGTGCTGCCCGAGGGGCTGCGGCTGTTCGAGCGGCTGTCGGGACGGGAGCTGCTCGGGTACTCGGGGCGGCTGCGCGGACTGCCCGGCGCCGAGGTCGACAAGCGGGCCACACAGTTGCTGGACGTACTCGACCTCGCCGGGGCGCAGCACAAGCTGGTCGTCGACTACTCGACCGGCATGCGCAAGAAGATCGGGCTCGCGGCCGCGCTCCTCCACAATCCCGAAGTGCTCTTCCTGGACGAGCCGTTCGAGGGCGTGGACCCCGTGTCCGCGCAGACGATCCGGGGCGTGCTGGAGCGGTACACCGCCTCCGGCGCCACCGTCGTGTTCTCCTCGCACGTGATGGAGCTGGTCGAGTCGTTGTGCGACTGGGTGGCCGTCATGGCGGCGGGGCGCATCCGGGCGACGGGCACGCTGGCCGAGGTACGCGGGGAACATCCCACCCTGCAGGCGGCCTTCCTGGAGCTGGTGGGGGCGAGCGGGCGGGATGCCGCGTCCGATCTGGACTGGCTGGGCGGCGGGGCGGCCCGATGACGAGCCTGACCTCCACCGTCGTACGGCTGAAGCTGTCGCTGCTGCGGAACGGGCTCAGGCAGTCGGCGGGCCGACGGGCCGCGTTCGTCGCCTCGGCCGTCGTCGCCCTGCTGTTCGCACTGCTCCAGTTGCTCGGTTTCATGGCGCTGCGCGGGCATGCGCACGCCGAGGCCGTCGCCGTGCCGGGTACGGCCGTGCTGGCGCTGGGCTGGGCGGTGCTGCCCCTGTTCTCCCCGAGCGGTGACGAGACGCTGGACCCGACCCGGCTGGTGATGCTGCCGCTGCGGCCCCGGCCGCTGGTCCGGGCCCTGCTGGCCGCCTCACTGGTCGGCATCGGGCCACTGTTCACGCTGCTGGTGCTGGCGGGATGCGTGCTGTCGGTGGCGCACGGCGCGGCGGGCTACGCCTTCTCCGTCGCCGCCGTCCCGCTCGCCCTGCTGGTCTGCGTGGCGCTCGCTCGGGCCGTCGCCGCCGCCAACGTACGGCTGCTGACCAGCAGGAAGGGCCGCGATCTTGCCGTGCTGAGCGGGCTGGTGGGCGCCGTCGGGGCACAGCTGGTCAACTTCGGTGTACAGCGGCTGGGTTCGGCGGGACTCGGGCAGCTGCAGCCGGCTGCGGACGTGCTGTCCTGGGTGCCGCCCGCGTCGGCGGTGGGGGCGGTGCGGTCGGCGAGCGAGGGGGCGTACGGCGTGGCTCTCGGTCAACTCGCGGTGTCGGTGGCCGGGCCGGCACTGCTGATCGTGGTCTGGGCGCGGAGCCTGACCCGGCTGATGACCTCGCCCGACGGATCCACGCTCCAGGCGGCCGACACGGGGGTGCGGGACCGTTCCCCGGCCGGGCTCCGGCGGCTGCTGCCGGGCGGGCGCACGGGTACGGTCATGGAGCGCAGCCTGCGCTACGTCTGGCGCGACCCGAAGACCAAGGCCGCCTGGGTGACCTCGCTGGCCATCGGGCTGATCGTGCCGGTGTTCAACGCGATGCAGGGCACCGGGTCGATCTACTTCGCGTGCTTCGCCGCCGGCATGCTCGGCATCCAGATGTACAACCAGTTCGGGCAGGACACCTCGGCCTTCTGGATGGTGGCCCAGACGATCTCCTCGGCACGCGACGCCCACACCGAGCTGCGCGGGCGCGCACTGGCCCTCCTGGTGATCGCCCTGCCGTACGCCGTCCTCGTGACCGTCCTGACGACCTCGCTGCTCGACGCCTGGGCCCGGCTGCCGGAAGCGCTGGGCCTGTCCCTCGCACTGCTCGGTGCGATGCTGGCCACCGGCGCCTGGACCTCGGCCCGCTTCCCGTACTCCATCCCGCAGGAGGGCCACAAGAACGTGGCCCCCGGCCAGGCCGGCCTCGCCTGGATCTCGATCTTCGGCGGCATGGTCGCAGCGGCTCTGCTCTGCTCTCCCGTCATCGCGGCGACGATCTGGCTGAACGTGACCGCGGACGCGGATGCGTGGGGGTGGGTGCTGCTGCCGGCCGGGGCGGCGTACGGGGCGACCCTCACCCTGCTCGGCCTGCACCTGGCGGCTCCCCGAACGGCAGCCCGTCTGCCGGAGATCCTGACGGCCGTGAGCAAAGGCTGACCGGTCGAGGGGCGCGGGGAACTGCGCGGCAAGCCGGACCCCATCCGCACCCGCCGACGCGGGAGCAGCCACGCAGACGACGAGGCGCTGTCACACAGCCAGCACAGCCTCCAGAAACGGTTCGATGGCACCCCGCCAGGCCACCGGCTGGTCGTAGTGGACCAGGTGCCCCGCCTCGGCCACCTCCGCGTACTCCCCGCTCGGCAGCACCCGCACCATCTCCTGCGCCTCGGCGCGCCCCAGCTCACCGTCGAGCCCGCGGACGACAAGAGCAGGGCAGCGCACCTGCGCCAGTTCCTCCCAGTGCGCGTCGTACACCCAGCTCTCCCGGGTCCTCAGCATCTGCTCGGGCTCGAAAACCGGCCGCCAGCCGTCCCCGCACTCGTGCATCACTTCCGCGTAGAACGCCCCGCGGGACGGAATGGGCCGTTCCACCCACGGATCGTCCTCCCCGAACCACTTGCGGACGTCGGCGAGGGTGGTGAAGGGGACGGGCCAGGACCGGAACCACTCGGCCCACTCCCGCTGCGAGGCCGCGCCGAGCGCGGAGGCCCGCATGTCGCAGATGACCAGGCCGCGCACCAGGTCGGGGCGTTTCGCGGCAAGCTGCCAGGCGGTCAGCGCGCCCATGGCATGCCCGATGAGGACCGCGGGGGCGAGACCGAGCTGCTCGAGAGCGGCCTCGGCGTCCTCGACGTAGGCCTCGCGGGTGTAGGCGGCCTCCGCGGGCTTGTCGCTCCGGCCGTGGCCCCGCTGGTCGAGCGCGACGGCGCGGTGGCGCTCGGCGAGCCAGCGGGCGGTGGAGGCCCAGTGCGAGGCGCGGCCCATCAGGCCATGGAGTAACAGCACGCCCGGAGCTCCTCGCTCCGCCCCGGGTTTGGGCGGGTCCGCGAAGTCCCACGCGGCCAGGCGCACCCCGCCCGCTCCCGTCACATCGATACGCCGTGCCATCGGCCTGGCACCCCCCCAGCTCCGCCTGCCTCGTACCGTTGTACTGCCGTTGTCGCCGTCGTACTGCCGCCGCAGACTATCGAATGCGTATTCGAAAATGTGGTCTCTGCGGACAACACCCCTCGTTTGAGTGACACCCCTCAAGGAATGATCGCCGCCGCCGAGGGGATCTTTCTGGCGGGAGGCGGACCGCTCGGGGAAAAACGGTCCGAGGGAAATGACCCTGAGAGCTCGGGGCTCCGGGTCAGCACAGGGGAGGACAGGCCCCGGCGCCACACGGCGCCGGGGCCCTCTCCTGTTCAGCGCTTGGCGACGAACACATGCGAGGCGACGTCCGCCTCCAGCTCGGCCGCCTCGCCGCCGCTGCCCACCAGCACCCCGCCGGCCGACTCCGTCACGCTCACCACCGAGCCGGGCTGCACACCCGCGCGGCGCAGCGTGTACATCAGCTGGGCGTCCGTCTGGATCGGCTCGCCGATCCGGCGGACCACGACCGTCTTGCCGTCGCTGCCCGGGTCCAGGTCGGCCAGCGACACCATGCCCTCGTCCAGGAACGGGTCCGCCCCGTCCTTCTCGCCCAGCTCCTCCAGGCCCGGGATGGGGTTGCCGTACGGCGACTCGGTCGGGTGCCGCAGCAGCTCCAGGACCCTGCGCTCCACGGCCTCGCTCATCACGTGCTCCCAGCGGCACGCCTCCGCGTGGACCTGCTCCCACTCCAGGCCGATCACATCGACCAGCAGACACTCCGCGAGGCGGTGCTTGCGCATCACCCGCGTGGCCAGTCTGCGGCCTTCGTCGGTCAGCTCCAGGTGGCGGTCGCTGGCCACCGAGACCAGGCCGTCGCGCTCCATGCGCGCCACCGTCTGGCTCACCGTCGGCCCGCTCTGGTCCAGCCGCTCCGCGATGCGGGCGCGCATGGGGACGACGCCTTCCTCTTCGAGTTCGAGGATGGTGCGGAGATACATCTCCGTGGTGTCGATCAGTCCGGACATACGTGCCCCTCGATTACCTCTGCCGGAAGCCCGGCGCGTGCGCTGGCCCTGCAACCAATTCTGCCGTACCCCACCGACAAGCGGGCCGTACCGGGGAAACGGGGGCCTCGGGGGTCTTGATGCCGCGCGCCGTGTGCGACCGATCGCGCCCACGCGGCGGAGCCGCATGGTGACACAGTCCCACGGCCCGGGGGAGTTGCAGTCACCGTACTCGCAGGGCGCCCGGACCCGGCCGTATTGACACCGCACTGGTCCAGACCGCACGGTGATCCGCGACACAGACGCTGCGAAGGGGCACCGCATGAGCGACGGCACGCCTGCCGACCTGTTCTTCGACGCCGCCATCGGCCTGCTGCGACGGGTCCGCGAGGAGGAGGCCGGGACGATCGGAGCGGCCGGCACCCTGCTCGCCGACACCGTCGAGGCCGGCGGCCGCCTGTTCGCCTTCGGCGCCGGGCACTCCTCGCTGGCCGCGCAGGACGTCGTCTACCGCGCCGGCGGACTCGCCCTGATGAACCTGCTCGCCGTCCCCGGAGTCGTCGGCGTCGACGTCACCCCCGCCACCCTCGGCTCCGCCCTGGAACGCGTCGACGGGCTCGCGAGCGCCGTCCTGGACACCTCCCCGATCCGCGCCGGCGACGCCCTCGTGATCATCTCTCTGTCCGGCCGCAACGCCCTGCCCGTGGAGATGGCGCTCAACGCCCGCGCCCTCGGCGTGAAGGTCATCGGCGTGACCTCGGTGGCGTACGCCGCTCAGACCAAGTCCCGGCACGCCTCGGGCACCTTCCTGAAGGACCACTGCGACATCGTCCTGGACTCGAAGATCGCCGTCGGGGACGCCGAACTCACCCTCGACACCATCCCCTCCCCCTTCGCCCCCGCCTCGACGGTTGTCACCAGCGCCCTGATGCAGGCCGTCATGGCCACCACGGCAGCCACCCTCGCCGACCGCGGCATCGAACCCCCGCTGCTGCGCTCCGGCAACGTCGACGGCGGCCACGACTGGAACGGACGGGTCATGACGGAGTACGGGGACCGGATCTTCTACCGGCACTGACAGGGCCTTCCGGCCCGCGCCGAGCAGGCCCGGCCGGGCCTAATCCGCCGGCTTCTCCCGCACCGCATCCGCCAGATCCAGTGCCGCCGCGATCCGCGCGGCCACGTCCTCCGCGTAGGCCGCGTCCGCACGCTCGAAACGGCTGCGGCCGGACCCGCGCAGGAACGTGACCACCCCCAGCGTCCGGCCCCGGCTGCGCAGCACCGCACACAGCGCGTGCACCACGTCGCCGGGCCACTGCCGGGCCAGCGCCCACTCCCGCGCCCGCTCGGCCGGAACGGACCCGGCGTCCGCACGCACGGTTCCCGCCCGCTGCACACAGCTCAGCGCCGGGTGCCCCTCCTCATAGCGCAGGGGCAGCCCCGCCGCGCCCGTCAGCAGACTGGGCCCCGGCGCTCCGGCCGGAGTCGCGGCCAGCCGGACCAGCCGCGCCGGAGCCGCATCGTCGCCCTCCGCGCGCGGGGCACCCGCCAGCCGGTCGAGCAGTGCGTGGTCGGCGAACCCGGCGAGGGCGAAGTCCAGGTGGACGGTGGCCGCCTCCGCCGGATCCTCGCACTCGGCCGCGGCACGGGCCGCACGGTGCAGCTGGTTGGTGCGGAAGCGCAGCAGCGCCGCCTCCTGCTCGCCCTGCTTGCCCTCCGTGACGTCCTGGAACAGCCAGCCGACCCCGAGCGGTACCGGCTCCTCGGCGAGCGGCGAGGCCAGCCGCACGAACCCGCTGCGCCAGCAGCGCCGGTTCTCGCCCTCGGCCGTACGCACCGTCACCCACATCTCGGCGGGCGCGGGCGGCGCTCCCTCGGCCAGGACATGGGTGAGCGCGCCCTCCAGCTCCTCTACGCCCTGCGCGAGCAGCTCGCCGAGCGGCCGCCCGAGCGCGGACGTCCGCCCGATGCCCAGGGCACGGGCCGCGTGCGCATTGACGACGGCGGGCCGCAGATCGGCGTCGACGAGAACGACGCCCCAGGAGGCGTCCTCGAACAACGCCTCGCTGAGCGCGATGGACCGCTCCAGATCGATCTGCGCATGCACCTCGCTGAACGCGCAGTACAGTCCCGCCGGTTTCCCGTCGGGCCCGCGCACGGCGGCGGACTGGGTCCGCACGAGAACGCGCCCCCCGTCCTTCGTGACGAGCGCGAACTCGTGCACCTGCCGGCCGGGGGCGTGCATGGCGGACATCAGCCGCGCCTGGACGTCCTCGGCGTCGGCACTGCGCACCGCCCACCCCGCGAACCCGTGCCGTCCCACCGCCTCGGCGGCGGTCCAGCCGAGGATCCGCTCGGCCTCGCGGTTCCAGTGCGTGACCACCCCGTCCGCGTCGAAGGCGCACAGGGCCGCGTCCATCCCGTCCAGCAGCGCGGCGAGCAGATCGGAGCCGCCGGACTCCTCCGGACCGTCGTCAGGGGCGTGCGGACCGTCCCGCTCGGGCTCGTCGGGCCCCAGCTCGTCGGTGGTCCCACTCCGCCGGGAAGCACTCACCTGGACCCCCTGGAGGCTGCGTCCGCGCACGTACGGCGCTCGGTTCGCTCACTGGCCTTCATTCAACTGGAACGTGACACAGCCCACATCCTGTTCCCGCAAGATTGAAGGAATCAATGCCCGGCACCGGACTCCCGCTCCAGCCGCAGATCGACCCACTCGTCGCTCTCGCCGTCCAGCACATACCGCTCGATCTCCACGAAACCGTGCCGCTCGGCGAACCGCAGCCCGTCCGTGTTCACGGCCAGCACGCACGTCTCGACCGCCTTCGCACCCAGCACGCGCGCGTGGGCGAGCCCGTTCTCGTACAGGGCCGTACCGAAGCCGCGGCGCCGGAATCCGGGCAGCACCCGCGCGATGACCGTGGCAACGGCGCCCTCGCCGTCCGGCGGCCTGACGGTCGAGCAGCCGACGAGCACGTCACCCAGGTACGCGTTCTCCAGCCGGTACCGGTCCCTGCGCTGCCGGGCGTCGTCCAGGGACATGGCGGCGGGCGGCACGACGACGTTGTGGACGTGGCGCCACTGTTCGAGCGCGGGGTCGCCGTCGACGGCTTCGATACGAAGATCGGTCACGGAGGCAGCGAATCTCTCCGGGCGTCCTGCGTCAACCGCATTCCGCCGGTGCGCACTGCCCTCGGGCGGTGCGACAGGAAGCCGCCCGGTCAATCTCCCGAAAAAAACAGTTGAGCGTCCGGCGGCAGCTTCCTAGAGTGGGCGCTAATTCGGAAAGGAGGTGGTTCGGCAGATGTATGAATACCGGACAGAAGAGGTGGCTGCGGGCTAGCGGCTCGCCACCACACGATGTGCGGTGCCGGACCAGCGTGTGCGACAGACACGCAGCTGGCCTAATCCAACGCAGTCACCCGACCCGCGAGCTCGCCGGTACGTCCGGCCGGCTCCCCCGTCCACCGGACGGAGGAACCGAGCTCGCGGGTCGTCTGCGTTCCGGAAGGCTCCAGGACCTCAGGGGCTGAGCCGCTCCACGTCCCAAGCGCCGTCCGGCCGGGCCACGTACCGCAGCCGGTCGTGCATGCGGTTCTCGCGGCCCTGCCAGAACTCGACCGTCTCCGGCGCGATCCGGAAGCCGCCCCAGTGCGGCGGGACCGGCACCTGCTCCCCCTCCGGGTAGCGGGCGCCCAGCTCCGCATAGGCGGCATCCAGCTCGTCGCGGGACATGAGCACCGAGGACTGGGCGCTGGCCCAGGCGCCCAGCTGGGAGCCGTGCGGACGAAGGCGGAAGTAGGCGGCGCTCTCCTCCCGGCCGGTGCGCCGGGCGACACCGGTGACGATCACCTGGCGGGCGATCGGATGCCAGGGGAAGAGCAGCGAGACGTACGGGTTGGCGGCCAGCTCACGGGCCTTGCGGGAGTCGTAGTTGGTGTAGAAGACGAAGCCGTCGGTGTCGTACTGCTTCATCAGGACCGTACGGGAACTGGGCCGGCCCGTCGCGTCCGCCGTGGAGACGACCATCGCGTTGGGCTCGTAGAGCGTGCCGTGCACCGCCGCCCGGGCGGCGTCCTCGAACCAGCGGGAGAACTGGTCCATCGGGTGCGCGGCGAGTTCCTTCGCGTCGAGGCCCTGAGCCCGGTACTGCTTGCGCATGGCGGCGGGATCGACGACGGGGTCGAGGCTGAGGTCGCTGTCGGTCACGCGGTCATCCTGCCGTATCGAACGTGCGTGGCACCCAGTGTCGTATGGGCTCCCCAACGATGGCACTCGGAGTTATCGTGCTGGTTCCCCTGCGGTTTGGGTGACCACCGGCTGATCGGGGCATCACCGGGGTGACCGCCGCCGACACTTTCACGAGGAGCCGCCTGATGTCCGATTTCGTACCCGGGCTCGAGGGAGTCGTCGCGTTCGAGACGGAGATCGCCGAACCCGACAAGGAAGGCGGCGCCCTGCGCTACCGCGGCGTCGACATCGAGGACCTGGTGGGCCACGTCTCCTTCGGGAACGTGTGGGGACTGCTGGTCGACGGTGCCTTCAACCCCGGGCTGCCGCCCGCCGAGCCGTTCCCGATCCCGGTGCACTCCGGTGACATCCGTGTCGACGTACAGTCCGCGCTCGCCATGCTCGCCCCGGTCTGGGGTCTGAAACCGCTCCTCGACATCGACGCGGACCGGGCCCGCGAGGACCTGGCCCGGGCCGCCGTCATGGCGCTGTCGTACGTCGCCCAGTCCGCGCGCGGGCAGGGGCTGCCGATGGTGCCGCAGCGGGAGATCGACAAGGCGAACTCGGTGGTCGAGCGGTTCATGATCCGCTGGCGGGGCGAGCCGGACCCGAAGCACGTCGCGGCCGTCGACGCCTACTGGACGTCGGCCGCCGAGCACGGCATGAACGCCTCCACCTTCACGGCCCGGGTCATCGCCTCGACCGGCGCGGACGTCGCCGCCGCCCTGTCCGGGGCGGTCGGCGCCATGTCCGGTCCCCTGCACGGCGGCGCCCCCTCCCGAGTGCTCGGCATGATCGAGGAGATCGAGCGCACGGGTGACGCGGAGGCGTACGTCAAGCGGGCCCTGGACCGCGGGGAGCGGCTCATGGGCTTCGGGCACCGGGTGTACCGGGCCGAGGATCCGCGCGCTCGCGTGCTGCGCCGTACCGCCCGGGAACTGGGTGCTCCTCGTTTCGAGATCGCCGAGGCGCTGGAGAAGGCCGCGCTGGAGGAGCTGCACAACCGGCGTCCGGACCGGGTGCTGGCGACCAACGTCGAGTTCTGGGCCGCGATCATGCTGGACTTCGCGGAGGTTCCGGCGCACATGTTCACGTCGATGTTCACGTGTGCCCGGACTGCCGGCTGGTCTGCGCACATCCTTGAGCAGAAGCGGACGGGACGGCTTGTGCGGCCTTCTGCTCGGTATGTGGGGCCCGGGTCGCGCCGGCCGCAGGAGATCGACGGCTACGCGGACATCGCCCACTGACAGGGCCGGCAGGGGCATGGGGCTCGGGGCCATGTGGCACGGCCCCGTCCCCCGAAAGAACGGACCCTTGGGGCCCGTTCTTTCATGCAGGCGTCAGCAAGTCCGCATGGTGCCGTTCCGCCGCCAGCGGGTGTGCCCTGAGCTTGCCCTTCAGTTCGTTGTAGCCGTACTCGGCGAACAGCGGGTTCGCCGGGTCGGTGGTGATGCCCGGCGCCGTCGAGGCGTGCGGGAAGGGCAGGGGCTCGACCCTGGCGTCCAGGCGGGGGTTGTAGAAGAAGGGCACCGAGAAGCGTTCGGTGGCTCCGGGTGGGCTGATCACCCGGTGGTTGGTGGCGACGAGGTAGCCGTTGGTCGCCACTTCCAGGAGTTCGCCGAGGTTGACGACGAAGGCGTTCTCCAGCGGGGGCACGTCGTGGAAGAGACCGTCCTCGCGCTGGACCTGGAGGCCACCGACCCTGTCCTGCAGGAGCAGGGTGAGGAAGCCGTAGTCCTTGTGGGCGCCGACGCCCTGGTCGGTGCCGTCGCCCGCGCTGCCCGGGTAGCGCACGAGCTTGAGGTGCGGGTGGGCGTGCGCGCCGAAGACCGGGTCGTAGAAGTCGGCGGGGGCGCCGATGGCGGTGAGGAGTTCGTGCAGGAGGCGCTCGGCGACCGCGCTCAGCCGGTCGACCCAGGCGAGGGCGGCGGTGCGCAGCTCGGGGAGGGCGGCCGGCCACTGGTTGGGGCCCTCCAGCCACCAGTAGGGCGGCTCGCCCCGGCCGGGGACATGGGCGGGGCGCTCGGCGCCTATGTCGAGCTGGTCGCGCCAGTCGCGGGCGCCGCGGGTGCGCTCGTCGCCGGTGCGGGTGTAGCCGCGGAAGTGCGGGGAGTTGACGTTGTCGAGGGCGAGCCGGTCTGCCTCGGGGAGGTCGAAGAAGGCACGCATGGCGGTGAGCAGCGCGTCGGTCTCGGTCTGCGTCACGCCGTGTCCGACGAGCTGGAAGAAGCCGACGTCGTGGGCGGCGCTGTGCAGCTGGGCGTGGAGCAGGGCACGGGCCTGGGGACCGCGGTCGGCGGCCGACAGGTCGATGATCGGGAGCTGGTCGTACGACAGGGTCGTCGCGGGGTGCGTCGTCATGGATGCGTCCACAGGGTGTGTGGGCCACGGGCAGGCCGCCGAGGGTAGGGCGGCGCCCAGAATGCCGTAAGAGGGGGAGAAAAAGGGGCTGATTTCAGGCCGAAAGCCGACAGCCCATGCTCGTGACGCGCACGTAGTCCACGTGGCGGCGGCGAACGAGCATCGGAAGCATGGGCCCAAGGGTAACGCTCCCCCGCGGTGTCCCCGTCGGCCCGGCGTCGCCCCTCTCAGCCCAGCGTTTCCTCCAGCAGCACCGCCCACTGGGCGACCACGCGCTCGCGGCGGGCGGTGTCGTCGGTGAGGAGGTTGGCGAGGCCGAGGCCGCGGGCCATGTCGAGCAGGCCCTGGACCGTCTCCCGGACGCCGGGGCGGGTCTCGTCGACGCCGAGGAGGTCGACGGCGATGCGGTGGGTCTCGCGGCCGACGCGGGCCTCCAGCTCGGTCACGCGCGGGCGCAGCTGTTCCTCGTCGCTGGCGGCGACCCACAGGTGGAGGGCGGCGCGGAAGAGGGGGCCGGTGTAGAGGCCGACCAGGGCGAGGACGACGGCGCGGCGGTCCGCGGGGCCGTCCGGGAACAGCTCCCTGAGCGCGGTGGAGCGCTCTTCGGCGACGTACTCGACGGCCGCCGTGAACAGGTCCTCGCGGGTCGGGAAGTGGTGCTGGGCGGCGCCCCGGGAGACTCCGGCGCGCTCGGCGACGACGGCGACCGTGGAGCCTGCCCAGCCGTGCTCGGCCAGGCAGGCCACGGCGGCTTCCAGGAGCCGCTGCCGGGTGGCACGGCTGCGGTCCTGCTTGGGTACGCGGTCGCGTTCCGCCGTACTCACACCACCCATGCCGCATCCCGTCTTTCCAGGAAGGCCGTCATCCCCTCCCGGGCCTGGGCGGAGGAGAACAGCCGGGCCGAGAGCGCGGTCAGCTCCGCCGCGTCCCGGTCGAACGTCTTCAGCACCCTAGCCGTGAGCAGCTGTTTCGTCTCGGCCAGTGCCTGGGGGGAGGAGCGGCACAGGCCGTCCAGAACGGGGGCGAGGGCTGCGTCGACGTCGTCGCCGGTGACGGTGAGCAGACCCAGGCGTACGGCCTCGGCGGGGTCGAAGCGCTCGCCGGTGAGGTAGTAGCGGGCCAGGGCGCGGGGGTCCGCGCGCGGGATCACCGGGAGGGAGATCACCGCGGGCGCCACGCCGATGCGGACCTCGGTGAAGGCGAAGGTGGCCTCGGCGGAGGCGGCGGCGATGTCGCAGGCGGCGAGCAGGCCGAGGCCGCCGGCGCGTACGTGTCCGGTGATCCGGGCGACGACGGGTCTGGGCAGCTCCACGATCTGCCGCAGCAGGCCCACCAGCGCGTCCGGGTCGGGCGGGTCGCGCAGGTCGGCGCCGGCGCAGAAGGTGGTGCCGGTGTGGGTGAGGACGACGGCCCGGATGTCCGGGTCCTTCGCACAGTCGGTGAGGGCGTCGGCGAGTTGGCCGACGAGGGCGGCCGACAGGGCGTTGCGGGTGTCGGTGGCGTCCAGGCTGAGGGTTTCCACGGCACGCGCGCGCGTGCGTCCGATCAGTGTGGTCACGTGTGCTCCCTGAGTTGTCGGCGCAGGATCTTCCCGCTGGCCGCGCGGGGGACGGTGTCGAGGAAGGTGACCCGGCGGACACGCTTGTAGGGGGCGACGCGTTCGGCGACGTAGAGCATGATCTCGTTCGCGCCGAGGGCGTCGGCTGTGGGCTGGCGGACGACGAAGGCGTGCGGGACCTCGTTGCCGTCCTCGTTGTAGGCGCCGACGACGGCCGCGTCGGCGATGCCGGGGTGGGTGAGCAGCAGGGCCTCCAGTTCGGCGGGGGCCACCTGGAAGCCCTTGTACTTGATGAGTTCCTTGACGCGGTCGACGACGAAGAGCCAGCCGTCGGCGTCCACGTGGCCGATGTCTCCGGTGTGCAGCCAGCCCTCGGTGTCGATCATGGCGGCGGTGGCGTCGGGACGGCCGAGGTATCCCTTCATCACCTGGGGGCCGCGGATCAGGATCTCGCCGGCCTCGCCGGTGCCGAGGTCCTTGCCGGGGTCGTCGAGCGAGACGATCCGCATCTCGGTGCCGGCGATGAGCGTGCCGACCGTGCCGGCAGGCGCCCGGTGCAGGGCGTCGAGCGGGACGACGTGGGTGCCGGGCGACAGTTCCGTCATCCCGTAGGCCTGGCCTATCGGGGGCAGGCCCAGGCGTTCGGCGCAGGCGGCGGCGAGCTTCGCGTCCAGCGGGGCGGCGGCACTGATGACGTACTTCAGGGAGGAGAGGTCGTAGCGGGCGACCGCCGGGTGCTTGGCGAGGGCGAGGACGATCGGCGGGGCGACGTACAGGCCGGTGATGCGGTGGTTCTCGACGGCGGCGAGGAAGGTCTCCAGGTCGAAGCGGGGCAGGACGACGACCGTGGCGCCCTTGCGCAGGGGCGCGTTCATCAGGGCGGTCAGGCCGTAGATGTGGAAGAACGGCAGGACGGCGAGGATGCGGTCGCCGGGACCGGCCGGGACGGGGGCCTCCAACTGGGCGAGGTTGGTGGCGATCTGCCGGTGGGTGAGCATCACGCCCTTGGGGACGCCGGTGGTCCCGGAGGAGTACGGCAGCGCGGCGATGTCCTCGGCCGGGTCGAGGTCGATCTGCGGTTCGGGGGCGGCGCAGGCGAGCATGTCGATGAGCGAGCGGTGTCCGGGTGCGCTGTCGCACACGAAGATCTCCCGTATCCCGCCTGCGAGTTCGGCGGCGCGGCGGGCCGCCTGCAGGAGCGGGGAGACGGTGACGATCCAGCGGGCGCCGCTGTCGCCGAGCTGCTTGGCGAACTCCTCGGGCGTGGCGAGCGGGTGCACCGTGGTGACGGAGGCACCCGCGCGCGTGGCCGCGTAGAAGGCGGTCGGGAAGGCGATGGTGTTGGGGCTGTGCAGGGCGAGGACGTCGCCCTTGCGCACGCCGGCGTCGGCGAACGCGGCGGCCAGCCGCCGGTGGAACCGGTCCACCTGCTCGTACGTGAGGGTGGTGCCGTCCGTGCCGTCGATGAGGGCGGGATGGTCGCCGAAGTCGGCGGCCCGGCCCAGAACGGCCTCGTGGATGGGGAGTTCTACGGGCGGAACGTCTGCGTACGCGCTGCGGAACACGGTTCCTCCAAGCGGCTGCCGGTAGTGGACGACAGGGCCTAGTAGGACTTGGGCAGGCCCAGGGTCTGGTGGGAGACGTAGTTGAGAATCATCTCCCGGCTCACCGGAGCAATACGAGCCACGCGTGCGGCCGTTATCAACGAGGCGAGCCCGAATTCGCGCGTGAGGCCGTTGCCGCCGAGGGTGTGCACGGCCTGGTCGACGGCCTTCACGCAGGCCTCCCCGGCGGCGTACTTGGCCATGTTGGCGGCCTCGCCGGCGCCGATGTCGTCGCCGGCGTCGTACAGGTGGGCCGCCTTCTGCATCATCAGCCGGGCCAGTTCCAGGTCGATGTGCGCCTGCGCCAGGGGGTGCGCGATCGCCTGGTGGGCGCCGATGGGGGCCTTCCAGACGGTACGGTCGCGGGCGTACTCGACGGCCTTGGACAGCGCGTACCGGCCCATGCCGATCGCGAAGGCGGCGGTCATGACGCGCTCGGGGTTGAGCCCGGCGAACAACTGGAGCAGCCCCGCGTCCTCGTCGCCGACGAGCGCGTCGGCGGGCAGCCGTACATCGTCCAGAACCAGCTCGAACTGCTTCTCGGCAGCGTTGAGTTCCATGTCGATGGGATGCCGCTGGAAGCCCTCGGCGTCCGTCGGGACGATGAACAGGCAGGGCTTGAGGCGACCCGTGCGGGCGTCCTCGGTGCGGCCGACGATCAGCACGGCGTCGGCCATGTCGACACCGGAGATGAAGACCTTGCGGCCGGTGAGGAGCCAGTCGGCGCCGTCCCTGCGGGCCGTGGTGGTGATGCGGTGGGAGTTGGAGCCGGCGTCGGGTTCGGTGATGCCGAAGGCCATCAGGCGGGTGCCGTCGGCGAGTCCCGGGAGCCAGGCCCGCTTCTGCTCCTCGGTGCCGAAGCGGGAGATGACCGTGCCGCAGATGGCGGGTGAGACCACGAGCATGAGCAGCGGGGAGCCTGCGGCGCCCAGCTCTTCGAGCACGATGGAGAGTTCGGCGATGCCGCCGCCTCCGCCTCCGTACTCCTCGGGGAGGTTGACGCCCAGGTAGCCGAGTTTGCCTGCCTCGGACCAGAGTTCGGCCGGGTGGCGGCCCTCGGCGACGGTACGGGCGATGTAGTCGCGGCCGTAGCGCTTGCCCAGGGCGGCGACTGCGGCTCGGAGGGCCTTGTGCTCTTCGGCTTCGATGACGGGGGTCATGGGGCTCCTAGGAAGAGGTTTCCTGCACTACGGCGAGCAACATGCCTGGCTCCACCTGCTGCCCCGGCGTGACGTGCAGGGCGCTGAGGGTTCCGGTGACCGGAGCCGAGATCTGGTGCTGCATCTTCATCGCCTCCAGCCAGATCAGGGGCTGTCCGGCCGCTACGGCGGCGCCCTCGGTCAGCCCCTCGGCGATCCGTACGACCGTGCCCGGCATCGGGGCCACCAGGGAGCCGGGGGCGAGCTGGGCCGTCGGGTCGGGGAACCGGGGCAGGGCGGTCAGGGCGGCGGCGTTGACATGGACCCGCTCGCCGTAGCGAGCTACCTCGAACCGCCGCTGTACGCCGTCCACTTCGAGTACGACCAGACGCGCGCCGGCGTGCACGACCCGCACTCCGTCGGCCGCGAGACCCTGGCGGGTGTGCCGGTAGTGCACCTCGTGCTCCTCGCCCGCCATCTCGTACCGCTTGACCTGCGGCTGCGAGGGCAGGTTGCGCCAGCCGGCGAAGCGGGAGCGGCCGTGGGCGTCGGCCAGGGCCGCGGCCAGGGGGGCGTACGGGTCGGGGGCGGACTCGGTGAGTTCGGCGAGGTGACGGTCGTAGAAGCCGGTGTCCATGCGGCCGTCGGCGAACTCGGGGTGGCGCAGTGAGCGCACCAGCAGGTCCCGGTTGGTGACGGGGCCGTGGAGCGCGGCGCGCTCCAGTGCGCCCGCGAGTCTGCGGATCGCCTCCGCGCGCGTGGGGGCGTGGGCGACGGCCTTGGCGAGCATCGGGTCGTAGTGGACGCCGATGCTGTCGCCGTCGGTGTAGCCCGTGTCGAGGCGGACGCCCGCGGGTACGGCGAGGCGGTGCAGGGTGCCGGTCTGCGGGGCCCAGTCGCGGGCAGGCTCCTCGGCGTACAGGCGGGCCTCCACGGCGTGGCCCTGTGCGCGGGGCGGGTCGGCCGGGAGGGGGTGGCCCTCGGCGACGCGGAGCTGTTCGGCCACCAGGTCGAGACCGAAGACGGCTTCTGTCACCGGGTGTTCGACCTGGAGGCGGGTGTTCATCTCCAGGAAGTGGGCTCTGCCGTCGGCGACCAGGAACTCGACGGTGCCGGCGCCCACGTAGGACACGGCCCGGGCGGCGCGCACGGCCAGGGTGTACAGCTCCTCGGTGAGTCGGGAAGTCAAACCCGGCGCCGGGGCCTCCTCGATCACCTTCTGGTGGCGGCGCTGGAGGGAGCAGTCGCGGGTGCCGAGCGGCCAGACCGTTCCATGGGTGTCGGCGAGGATCTGCACCTCGACGTGGCGGCCGTGCTCGAGGTAGGGCTCGACGAAGACCTCGCCGTCACCGAAGGCGCTCGCCGCCTCGGCGCGCGCGCCCTCCAGTGCGGCGCTCAGCTCCTCCAGGCGGCGCACGATACGCATCCCGCGCCCCCCGCCGCCCGCGGCCGCCTTCACGAGCACCGGCAGGTCCGCCTCGGTGACCGCGTCCAGGGGCGCGATCCCCATCAGCTCCTTGGCGCGGGTCTTGGACGCCATCGCCTCGATCGCCTCCGGAGGCGGCCCGATCCAGACCAGGCCGGCGTCGAGGACGGCACGGGCGAACTCGGGGTTCTCGGAGAGGAAGCCGTACCCGGGGTGCACGGCGTCCGCGCCGGCGGCCAGCGCCGCCTTCACGATCAGGTCGCCGCGCAGGTACGTCTCCGCGGGCGTCGCCCCCGGCAGCCGTACCGCGGTGTCCGCCACGCGCGTGTGGAGGGCCTTCTCGTCCGCGTCCGAGTGCACCGCGACCGTCCGGATTCCCAACTCACCGCAGGTGCGGAAGATCCGGCAGGCGATCTCGCCCCGGTTGGCGACCAGCAGAGTCGAAATCATGAGCCTCACATCCGGAAGACGCCGAAGCCACCGCGCGCGCCCTCGTAGGGGGCGGTGTGGAGGGCGGACAGGCACAGGCCGAGGACGGTGCGGGTGTCGCGCGGGTCGATGACGCCGTCGTCGTACAGCCGCCCGGACAGGAACACAGGCAGCGACTCGGACTCGATCTGCTGCTCCACCATCGCGCGCAGGGCCGCGTCCGCGTCCTCGTCGTACGGCTGTCCCTTCGCCGCGGCCGACTGCCGGGCGACGATCGACAGGACGCCCGCGAGCTGCTGCGGGCCCATGACGGCCGACTTGGCGCTGGGCCAGGCGAACAGGAAGCGGGGGTCGTAGGCCCGCCCGCACATGCCGTAGTGCCCGGCGCCGTACGACGCCCCCATGAGTACCGACAGATGCGGGACCCTGCTGTTGCTGACCGCATTGATCATCATCGCGCCGTGCTTGATGATCCCGCCCTGTTCGTACTCCTTGCCGACCATGTAGCCGGTGGTGTTGTGCAGGAAGAGGAGCGGGATGTCGCGCTGGTTGGCGAGCTGGATGAACTGGGCGGCCTTCTGCGACTCCTCGCTGAAGAGGACTCCCTGGGCGTTGGCCAGGATGCCGACGGGGTAGCCGTGCAGGCTCGCCCAGCCGGTGGCGAGGCTCGTGCCGTACAGCGGCTTGAACTCGTCGAAGTCGGAGCCGTCGACCAGGCGGGCGATGACCTCGCGTGGGTCGAACGGGGTCTTCAGGTCGCCCGGGACGATGCCGAGCAGTTCCTCCGGGTCGTACTTGGGCGGGGCCGCCGGGCCCGGATCCTCGTACGCCTTGCGGTGGTTGAGGCGGGCCACGACCCGTCGCGCCTGCCTCAGCGCGTCCTGCTCGTCCACGGCGAAGTAGTCGGCGAGGCCCGACACGCGCGCGTGCATCTCCGCGCCGCCCAGGGACTCGTCGTCGCTCTCCTCGCCGGTCGCCATCTTCACCAGCGGCGGCCCGCCGAGGAACACCTTCGCCCGCTCCTTGACCATGATCACGTGATCGGACATGCCGGGGATGTAGGCCCCGCCGGCGGTGGAGTTGCCGAAGACGACGGCGACGGTCGGGATGCCGGCCGCCGACAGCCGGGTCAGGTCCCGGAAGATGGCGCCGCCCGGGATGAAGATCTCCTTCTGGGACGGCAGGTCGGCGCCGCCCGACTCCACCAGGCTGATGCAGGGCAGCCGGTTGGCGAACGCGATGTCGTTGGCGCGCAGGGCCTTCTTCAGGCTCCAGGGGTTGCTGGCGCCGCCGCGCACGGTCGGGTCGTTGGCGGTGATCAGGCACTCCACACCCTCGACCACTCCGATCCCGGTGACCAGGGAGGCGCCGACCGTGTAGTCGCTGCCCCAGGCGGCCAGCGGGGACAGCTCCAGGAACGGGGTGTCCGGGTCGAGGAGCAGCTCGATGCGCTCCCTGGCGAGCAGCTTGCCGCGTTTGCGGTGCCGTGCGACGTACTTCTCGCCGCCGCCCGCGAGCGTCTTGGCGTGCTCGGTCTCCAGGTCGGCGAGCTTGGCGAGCATGGCCTCGCGGTGGGCCAGGTAGTCCGGGCCGTTGGTGTCCAGGGCGGAGGGAAGGACCGTCACAGCAGGGTCTCCGGTATGTCCAGGTGGCGGGAGCGCAGCCATTCGCCGAGGGCCTTGGCCTGCGGGTCGAAGCGGTGCTGGGCGGCGACGCCGGCGCCGAGGATGCCTTCGACGACGAAGTTGAGGGCACGGAGGTGGGGCAGGGCGTGCCGGGTGACGGGCAGGTCGCGGCTCTCGGGGATCAGCTGCCGGAACCTTTCCGCGGTCAGCTCGTGCGCGAGCCACCGCCACGCCTCCTCCGACCGCACCCACACCCCTGCGTTGGCGTTTCCTCCCTTGTCCCCGCTGCGGGCCCCGGCGACCAGGCCGAGGGGCGCCCGGCGGGTCGGTCCGGCCGGGAGGGGCTCGGGCAGGGGTGGCTGCGGTACATCGGCCAGGGCGCCTGTCTCCTGGGGCGGGGGCACAGGGATACGGCGTCCGTCGTGGAGGACGGCCACATGGTCGACGGCACCATGGGGCGCATACACATCCTCGAAGACCCCATAAGGCGCGCCCTTTCCGGGTGGCGCCAGCACATGGAACCCGGGGTAGCTGGCCAGGGCCAGCTCGACGGCGGCTCCGGTCAGTGCGCGCCCCACGACCTGCTGGTCCGGGTCCCGTACGACGAGCCGCAGCAGGGCGCCGGCCGTCTCCTCGGTGTCCGCGTCGGCCCGGTCGGTGCGGACGAGTTCCCACCGCACCTCGGCGGGCGGCGCCTTGGCGAGCGCGTCGGTCAGCTGCTCCCGTACGAGGGCCGCCTTGGCCTCGATGTCGAGCCCGGTGAGGACGAAGGCGACCTCGTTGCGGAAGCCGCCGAGCCGGTTGAGACCGACCTTGAGCGTCGGCGGCGGAGCCTCTCCGCGCGCGCCCTCGATCCGTACCCGGTCCGGCCCGTCCTGGCTCAGCCGTACGGTGTCCAAGCGGGCCGTGACGTCGGGGCCGAGGTAGCGGGCGCCGCCGGTCTCGTAGAGCAGCTGCGCGGTGACCGTGCCGACGTCGACGAAGCCGCCGGTGCCGGGGTGCTTGGTGATGACGCTGGTGCCGTCCGCGTGGATCTCGGCGAGCGGGAAGCCTGGGCGGCGTACGTCCCCCTCGCCGAAGAAGGAGTAGTTCCCGCCGGTCGCCTGCGTCCCGCACTCCAGCACGTGACCGGCCACGACGGCACCGGCGAGGCGGTCGTAGTCCCCGGGCTGCCAGCCGAAGTGGGCGGCGGCCGGCCCGGTGACGAGCGCCGCGTCGGTCACCCGGCCGGTGATCACGACGTCCGCGCCGGCCCGCAGGCACTCGGCGATGCCGAACCCGCCGAGGTAGGCGTGGGCGGCGAGGGCGCCGGGGTGGGCGCCGGTCAGGTCGTCGCCCTCGACGTGCGCGACGCGCACCGGGATGCCGAGCCGCTCGGCTGACTGCCGTACGGCGTCGGCGAGTCCGGCCGGGCTGAGGCCGCCCGCGTTGGTGACGATCCGCACCCCGCGCTCGTGCGCGAGGCCCAGGCAGTCCTCCAACTGGCGCAGGAAGGTGCGAGCGTATCCGGCGGCCGGGTCCTTCAGGCGGTCGCGGCCGAGAATGAGCATGGTGAGTTCGGCGAGGTAGTCGCCGGTGAGGACGTCGACCTCGCCGCCGGTGAGCATTTCGCGCAGGGCGTCGGCGCGGTCGCCGTAGAAGCCCGAGAAGTTGCCGATGCGCAGGACCGTCATGCCGGGTCCTCCTTCGGCGGGCGGCCGGTGCCGGGCGGGCCCGCGAAGGCCTGCGCGATGTCGAGCCAGCTGTCGGCGTCCGGGCCCACGGCCGTCAGGGCGAGGTCGGCGCGGTGGGCGCGCTGGGTGACCAGGAGACAGAAGTCGAGGGCGGAGCCGGTGACGCGCTGGCGGGCGTCCTCGGGGCCGAACGTCCACATCTCACCGTCGGGTGCGGTCAGTTCCACGCGGAACTCGTCCGCAGGCGGGGTGCGGCCGTGGACGGTGTAGGCGAAGTCGCGGGTGCGCACCCCGAGCCGGGCCACATGCCGGAGCCGGTCCGTGGGTGGGTACGCCACACCCAGAGCGTCGGCGACATCCAGTGCGTGGGCCCAGGTCTCCATGAGACGGGCAGTGGCCATGGAGGCGGCGGACATGGGCGGGCCGTACCAGGGGAAGCGGGCGCCGGGTGGTGCGGTGCGCAGGGCGCGGTCGAGGGCGGTGCGTCCCGTACGCCACGACGCCAGCAGTTCCGCGGTCGGGAGTTGTGCGCCCTCCTCCGCCCCTTCGTCCACGAACGAGTCGGGGGCGGCGAGCGCCTTCTCGACCAGCGTCCGGAAGCCGTCGGCGTCGGTGACGGACAGCAGCGCGGAGCGGTCGGTCCAGGCGAGGTGCGCGATCTGGTGGGCGACGGTCCAGCCGGGCGCGGGAGTGGACAGAGCCCACTGGTCGGGACTCAACTCGGCCACGAGCTGGTCGAGTTCGTCGCTCTCGGCACGCAGGTCGTCGATGACGGGCGTCGGGTCGGCCATGAGGGGGAGCATGGCAGCGAGGGAAGAAACAATCAAGCATGCTTGCATTAATTTGTGGCCGCAGCCCGACCGAATCAGCCCTCCGCCGGTGACCGGCGCAGGGCTGAGACAGGGGCTGCGGCGTACGGCGGCGGCGCCTACGAGTGGTACAGCACCCTGACCACCATCGTCTCGGGCGGCAGGGAGTCGAGGTAGGTGTTGAACAACCGGCGGTACTCCGGCCCGCCCTCCTCGATCCACCGGCCGTCCAGCGTGAGCAGTGCGGGCGTTGGCAGCACCCGCGAGACGCAGTCCGCCACGAACTCGTCCCGGTCGGGGCCGAAGAAGGCGATCGGATCGTACGGGAACCGTTCCCGCAGCTCAGGGTCCTCGGACATGGCCCGGATCAGCGGCTGGGCGGCGTACTCGGCCCGGGCGCGCTGCTCGGGGTAGCCGACGGGATCGAGATATGCGCGGTCGAGGTAGTGGCCGGCGGGCAACGCCGGCGGGTGGCCGGCGGCGAACCGTGACCAGTCGTCCCACCGCCCGGCTGCCTCCTGCGCGGCGGTCACCCGGTCGGCGTCCAGGTCGAGGAGGGCTCGAGGCCCGCCGTGGCAACGGTCCCAGGGAAGTTCCTCCGACGATTCCTTCCACTCGTCGTACCGGACCAGCCGTGGGTCGTCCTCGTGACCAGGGAGAATCACGAAGCCGCAGTTGGCGCCGGAGATGAACCAGTAGTCCCACTCGCCCACCCAGCCGGGGTGAGGAATGTCCTCCCGGTCGTAGCAGTACGGCGCCATGGCCTCCCCGATCGCCCGGCGCAGGGCGTCGGGGCCGGCAGGGCCACCAGGCGGCTGGATGCAGACGGTCATGCGCTGTTTACCCATGCTGTTCTTCTCGTGTCGTCGGGACGGGTGCTGGGCGGGGGCCCGGCCCTCGGGGCCGCCCGCCCTGCATTCTCGACCGAACGTCTCAACCGGTGGGCGCCAGATCCAGCTCGACCCGCTGCCGCGTGCCCCAACCGGTGCGGTAGCACGTCGCCATGGCGTACCAGCGGACCACGCGGAAGACGGTGAACGCGAAGATCTGCGCCACCGGCGCCGCCGCGAACGTCAGGAGCTGGGCGGCGAAGGGGTCGTCGCTCCGCCGGAAGCTCAGATACCTGAGCGATTGGCCGTATCCCACGAGAACGGGGATGAGGAGCAGCTCCCATGCCCAGACACCGCGTACGAGCGGCAGGTACAGGAAGAGGGCGACGAAAATGACGGTGGAGAGCGCCATCTGGATCCAGCCGATGAGGTGGCCCCAGTAGGCGTAGTTGTTGAGCCGCAGGTAGCGGAAGCGCCAGAACGTCCGGATGAAGGCTCCGCGCATCCAGCGGGTGTACATGCGGAAGAGCTGCGAGAAGTTGTCCGGCATCAGGGTGGTGGCGAAGGCCGTGGGCTGCTGGACCGCCTTGCCGTGCTGCAGGGCGTAGATGGTCAGCATGGAGTCGTCGGAGAACTCGACCTTCCGGCCGAGGAAGGTCTCGTTGAGATAGCCGTCGAGGTTGTCCTCGACGACGTGGGCCCGGTAGGCGGCCAGCACACCGGAGTTGACCAGGACACCGCCCAGGGCCGACTGCGCCGATCGGTCCACCAGCTGCCCGACCACGAACCACAGGTCGGTGAGCCGGACGAGCGCGTCCCGCCAGCGCCTGCGCTCGCCCTTGGCGTTCACGTTGCCACGCAGGTTGGAGGCGAGCACGATGCCGGCCACGGACTGGATCGCACGGTCCGCGAAGGGCTTGAGGATCTCCGCGATCGCCTCGCAGTCCAGGTTGGCGTCGGAGTCCACGGTGACGTAGACGTCCGTGACGATTCCGGCCCGCTGTGCGGCCGCCAGGGCCATGCCCTGTGCGTGGCGCTTGCCCGGCACCGGCGTGCTCTCCCAGAGCAGGGGGACACCCCGCTCCGCACACACACCCTCGAACCAGGAACGGACCGCCGTGTAGTCGACGGAGTTGTCGTTCTCCACCACGACCACACAGTGCGGAAGGCGCGTCTGATCGACGATGGACGCCAGGCAGGCCTTGAAGGCGTTGGGGCCCTCGTTGCGCACCGGCACGGGTACGGTGACCCGCAACGCGTCCAGCTGTGTCTGCTGCTCGGGCGTCACCTTCCTCGGCCGCTCGCAGAAGTAGAGCATGCACTGCCACATGAGCAGCAGGAACGCGAGGGCGTACACCGTTGCGAAGTGCTGCCCGTGCCCCTCCCATGTGCTGATGCCCGAGTAGATGTGCCGGACCAGCCAGACGGAGAGGGCCGCCACGGAGAGGGCGGCCCCCACCAGAATGCGGGTCCGGGTACGGCGCACCCGGATCGTGTTCATCGCTCGTGTACCGCCTTCCCCCGGCGGAACGACGTGCGGACGAGCACGGCACCGAGGCCGACCACGACGGCCGCCAGGCCCAGCAGCCACAGCTGCTGGAAAGCGATCCCCCCGATCGTGATGGCCCCGGCCCCCGTTGCGGCGAGTGAGCCGCTCCCCCCTGTGTAGTTCATCCAGCAGCCTTTCTTCGGTGTTCTTGCTCGAAACACAGAGTCAGGCCAGGGCCATGGGCGTGTCCGGCTTTTCCCCTTTCGCGCGAGGACTGTCGATCAAGTTCGAGACGCATTTCGATCATGCTCCAGCCGGGGAGCCGGAGCGGCAGCGGATCCTGGAGCGCGCAGATCCGCGGGCGGGAGAAGCCCGCCGGCTGAGCCCGAAGGGGGCGGTCAGGCCTCGGGGGCTCGGACCGGCGCCTTGCCGCGTCCCACCTGGGTCCGCACCGCGCCGATGCTCGCCGCGATGACGAGGGCGATCGCTGCGGCCTCCGTGGCGGACAGGGCCTGGCCGAGGATCAGGAACCCGGCGGTGGCCGCGATGGCCGGCTCCAGACTCATGAGGACGGCGAAGGTATGGGCGGGCAGGCGGCGCAGGGCCAGGAGTTCGAGCGTGTACGGGAGCACCGAGGAGAGCAGGGCCACCGCCGAGCCGAGGGCGACGGTGGTGGGGTCGAGGAGCCGGGTGCCTGCCTCGGCAATGCCCACGGGGAGGAAGAGCAGGGCCGCCACGGCCATCGCGAGGGCCAGTCCGTCCGCCTGCGGGAAGCGGCGGCCCGTACGGGCACTGAAGACTATGTAGGCCGCCCACATGGCGCCGGCACCCAGGGCGAGGGCGACACCTATGGGGTCGAGGTCGCCGAAGCCTCCGCCGCCCAGTAGGAAGACGCCCGCGAGAGCCAGGCCCGCCCACACCGCGTTGACCGCGCGGCGGGACGCCAGGACGGACAGGGCCAGCGGCCCGAGCACTTCGAGGGTGACCGCGGTGCCGAGCGGGATACGGGCGACGGCCTCGTAGAAGAGGCCGTTCATCGCGCCCATGGTGATGCCGAAGACGACGACCGTGCCCCAGTCGCTGCGGGAGTGGCCGCGCAGCCGGGGGCGACAGACCAGAAGAAGGACCACGGCCGCGGCGAGGAGCCGCAGGGTGACGACGCCGAGCGCGCCCGCCCTCGGCATCAGGGTCACTGCGAGCGCCCCGCCGAACTGGACCGAGATCCCGCCGGCCAGCACCAGCCCGACGGGCCCGAGCGAGCCGAAGCGGTGCGGGGCGCCACCCGCGGGTACGGGCGCATGCTGCGTCGAGGGTGCGGTGGCGCTGTCGGTGCTCACGGGCGGTCCTGGGGGCTGGCTCGGATCGAGTCATGTTCATCTCGATGTACTACCGAGTCCAGGGTAATGGACCCCGTCAGGAGTGTGAACCCTTTACGTAACTGTCCTGGATGGTGAGATGCGCCGCGGTCAGATGCCGGGCCAGGGCTCCTCGTCCCGGAACAGGGGGTGCCCGTCGGGGAGTGTGGTGGGGACCGACATGGGGGCCTCGTACACAGGCTGGGGCCAGGAAGTGGGGTCGGCCGCGTACGGGGCGGCGGCGTACGGGGCGTAGCCCTGCTCCCCATAACCCGGCGCGTATGCATACGCAGGCGCCGGCGCGGGGGCCTGCGCCTCCTCGAACAGGGGCAGGCGCAGCTCGCCGGTGTCCATGGACGCGTTGTTCTGCGAGCGGTGCAGCCGCGCGTACGCCCCGCCCCGCGCGAGCAGTTCCTCGTGGCGGCCCGCCTCGACGATGCGCCCGCGGTCCACGACGAGGATCCGGTCGGCGTCCGGGGCGAGGTTGAGGTCGTGGGTGATCATGATCGTCGTACGGCCCGCCATCAGCCGGCGCAGCGGCTTGACCACCCTGCGGGCGGCCATCGCGTCCAGGCCGGTCGTCGGCTCGTCCAGGACCAGCACCGGGGCGTCGCGCAGGATGGCGCGGGCGATGGCCAGGCGCTGGAGCTGGCCGCCGGACAGCCGGGCCGAGTGGGGGTCGACCCTGGTGTCGTAGCCATCGGGGAGCCGGACGATGAAGTCGTGGGCGTCGGCCGCCCGCGCCGCCTCCTCGATCGCCTGGTCGCTGGCGCCGGGCCGGCCGCAGGCGATGTTGGCGCGGACGGTGTCGTGCAGCACCAGGGTCTCCTGCGGCAGCAGGGTGACGTACTCGCGCAGCCGGGCCAGCGGAAAGTCGCGCAGGGGTACGCCGTCCAGCAGGACCTCGCCGGCGTCCGGGTCGTAGAAGCGGAGCAGGAGCTTGGAGACCGTGGACTTTCCGGCGCCGCTCGGGCCGGTGATGATCACCAGTTCGCCGGGGCTGACGGTGAAGGACAGCCCTTCGAGGGCCGTGCGGTCGGCGCCCGGGTAGCGGAAGGAGACGTCCCGGGCCTCGACCGTGCCGTCCGGGCGGCCGTACTCCGTGCCCCGCCGCGGGTCGGCGACCGAGGGCCTCACGTCCAGGATCTCGATCAGCCGCTCTGCGCCCGCCGTGGCCGCGGTGACCGTGAGCCCGAGCTGGGCCAGGCCGCGCACCGGCGGGTAGAGGTAGCCGAGGAACGCGGCGAAGGCGAGCAGCTGGCCGAGTGTCATCCGGCCGGTGGAGATCTCCCAGGCGCCGATGCCGATCACCGCGAGCACGCAGACCGTCTCGATGACCTGGACGAGCTGCTCGTAGGCCTCGTTGAGCCGGGTCGAGCGGACCGAGGCGCGGAACCAGGCGTTCGCCTCCTCGCGCAGCCGCCGGCGCTCGGCGTCCCGGCGGTCGTAGGCCTGGGTGAGCACGATGTTGCCGAGGGACTCCTCGACCACGGAGGTGATGGCCCCGTCGGCGACCCGGCCCTCGCGGGAGACGTCCTTGATGGAGCCGGAGAAGCGGCGGGCGGCCAGCCAGAACAGGGGCGCGAGGACGAAGGTGGCGGCGGCCAGGTCCCAGCGCAGCCAGAACGCGGCGGCCGCGTAGAAGAGGGCGGAGAAAGCAGCCGAGGCGGCGCCCACCAGACCGGACACGACCATCGTCTCGATCGCCTCGACGTCGCTGGTCAGCCGGGAGAGCAGATCGCCCTGGCGGTGGCTCTGGAAGAAGTGCGGGGGCAGCTGCTGCACATGGTCGAAGACGTGCTCGCGCAGCCGCATCACGAAGCGCTCGGTCACCCACGCGGCCAGGGAGTTGCCCGCGTACGCGACGAGCGCGCCGACCACGGCGATGCCCAGCCACTGCACGGCCGGACTCCAGAACGCGGCGAGCGAGCCCTTCTGCAGGGCGTGGTCGGTGAGGTCGCTGAAGAGCAGGATGGCCGCGGTCTCGGCGAGCGCGGCGAGCACCGTGCACACCCAGATGAGGACCAGCCAGCGGCGCAGTCCCCTGGTCAGCGGCCAGAAACGGCGGAACGCGGTGCGGGCCGGAATGGTCGGGGTGTCCTCGTGTTCGAGTTCCTCGTCCTCATCGATCCGATCGATTTCCATTCACGTTCCCTCCGCTTTCCATCACTCGTCCCGCCAAAATTCAGAAACTCATGGGAAAAGGGGCCGACGGTGCACCATCGACCCCTTTCTGATCAGCTTCGGATCACTGGTCCCGGCCGGGCAGCGGCTTGGGAAGCGGCTTGTGCGCGTGCTTCTTCGGCTTCGGCTTCGGCGGCGGCGGGAGCTGCTTCGACTTGGGCTTGGGGGGCAGCGGGGCAAGCTTCTTGAAGCTCATTCCGACTCCTAGAGTTTCGCAGTTCTGTGGTCCGTGAATTCCGCGTCCGGAACCCGACATCGAAGAACCTACACGCCACCCGGGCGACCGAACGGCAAAAAAGGCAAAGGGGCGCTGTGAGTACCTTTGCGATTCCTGAGGGACGCCCCCGAACCTGAGAATTCTCTTATGAACCTGAGAGCCGCCTTACGAATCCGGGCCGCCGGCGAAGTCAGCCCCTGCCGTCCCTGGGTCCGAACACCGCCAGCGCCTCCGTGTCCGTCACACGGGCGTTGAGGTAGAAGTCGGCCCACTCGGCGATGTCCGGGTAGGCGCACTCGGCGGTGAGCCGGGTGATCGCCGACGGGATGTCGTACGACGTCACACGCAGGTCGGCGCCGGGCCCGAGGAGACACCAGTGGGCGCCCGAACGGCCGTAGGGCATGCCCACGCTGCCGGGGTTCACCACCAGCCGGCCGTGAGCCAGGCGGACGTAGGGCATGTGGGTGTGGCCGCAGACGACCGTGCCGTTGTCGGGGCCGAGGCCGGCGAAGACCTCGGCCCAGCGCTCGGGACGGGAGTCGACCAGCACCACCTCCTCGTCGTCACGCGGGGTGGCATGGCAGAACAGGACCGTGCCGAGACCGCGGACGCGCAGGGTGTGCGTCCTGGGCAGGGCGGCGAGGAAGTCCACCTGGTCCTCGCGGAGCGCCCGGGCGGCGAAGGGGCCGATGGGGTCCGGTATCTCCGTCCGCTCGCCCCGCCGGTACTCCACCAGCTCCCGGTCCGCGTTCCCGCCGACCCACAGCACGCGGTCGCCCTGCGCGCGCAGCAGGTCCAGCACCTCGGCCGGCTGCGGGCCCGCCGTGATGTCCCCGGTGAGGACGATCCGCTCGGCGGCGACCACCTCGGGCTCCGCGAGCACGGCCTCCAGGGCGGGGAGTACTCCGTGGATGTCGGAGAGAACCGCCAACCGGCCGTATTCCTCGGTCACTTGCCCATCTCCGCTTCCTTCTCCAGTCCCTCGGCCAGCACCTCCGCCAAGTGCCGCCCCCGCACCCCGGCCAACTGCTCCAACTGCGTCCGGCACGAGAAGCCGTCCGCCAGGACCACCGTTGCTTCGGTCCTGCCCCCTACCGAGGGCAGGAGCTGCTCCTCCGCGCAGGTCTTGGACACCTCGAAGTGGCCTTTTTCGAAGCCGAAGTTGCCCGCCAGGCCGCAGCAGCCGCCGCTCAGTTCGCCGGTCAGGCCCGCGGACTCGCGCAGTCTGCGGTCGGCGGTGTCGCCGAGGACCGCGTGCTGGTGGCAGTGGGTCTGGCCGACGACCGGGCGGTTCACGGCGGGCGGGGTCCAGTAGGGGGCGTGTTGCTCAAGTGCCTCGGCGAAGGTGCGGACCGCCGACGCCAGCCGGGCCGCGCGCGGGTCGTCGTGCAGCAGTTCCGGCAGGTCGGTGCGGAGGGCGGCCGCACAGCTCGGCTCCAGGACGACGACCGGGACCCCGGCCCGCAGCACCGGCTCCATCAGGTCCAGGGTGCGGCGCAGCACCGCGCGGGCACGGTCGAGTTGGCCGGTGGAGACATACGTCAGCCCGCAGCAGACGTTGCCCCGGCGGGCCGTCAGCAGGGAGAGCGGGGACCTCGACCTTCCGTCGGCCAGGGCAGGGCCGCGCAGGTGCAGGGTGGGCGGGAGTGCCACCTGCAGGCCGGCCGCCTCCAGCACGCGGACGGCGGCCCGGCCTACGGACGGCGAGAGATGCTCGGTGAAGGTGTCCGGCCACAGCACGACCAGGTCTCCGGAAGCCGAGCCGGCGGGCCTCCTTCCGCGCCACCACCGGGTGAACGGCTCCCTCGCCAGCTCCGGGATCTCCCGCTCCGGCGCGATCCCGACCAGCCGTTTCCCGGCTCGTGCGAACAGCCCCACGGACACGAGCCTGTTGAGCAGCGGGGCCGTGCGGGTCCGTGCCACCCAGCGCAGCCACATCGGCAGCCGGCCCATGGAGTAGTGAGCGGCGGGGCGGCGGCGGCCCTCGTAATGATGGTGGAGGAACTCGGCCTTGTAGGTGGCCATGTCGACGCCGACCGGGCAGTCCGAGCGGCAGCCCTTGCAGGACAGGCACAGGTCCAGCGCGTCCCGGACCTCCGTGGACCGCCAGCCGTCCGTGACCAGCTCGCCCGCGAGCATCTCGTGCAGCAGCCTCGCCCGCCCGCGCGTGGAGTGCTCCTCCTCTCCGGTCGCCCGGAAGGAGGGGCACATCACGGCAGGTCCGGCCGCCGTGCTCGTACGGCACTTGGCGACGCCGACGCAGCGGCGGACGGCCGCGCGGAAGTCGCCGTCGTCGGCCGGATAGCCGAAGACAACGTCCACCGGGCGGCGGGGCAGGACGGCGAAGCGGAGGTTGCTGTCCAGCGGGGCCGGGCGGACCAGCATGCCGGGGTTGAGCAGGTCGTCGGGGTCCCAGACCGCCTTGGCCCGCTCGAAGAGCCGGACCGTCTGCGCGCCGTACATCCGCGGCAGCAGCTCCGCGCGGGCCTGGCCGTCACCGTGCTCCCCGGACAGCGAGCCGCCGTGGGCGACCACCAGGTCGGCCAGTTCCCCGGAGAAGCGCCGGAAGCGGCCGACGCCCGCCTCGGTGAGCAGGTCGAAGTCGATGCGGACGTGGATGCAGCCGTCGCCGAAGTGGCCGTACGGTGTGCCGCGCAGGCCGTGGGCGGCGAGCAGGGCGCGGAAGTCACGCAGGTAGGCGCCGAGCCGGGCGGGCGGCACCGCGCAGTCCTCCCAGCCGGGCCAGGCCTCGCTGCCGTCCGGCGTCCGGGTCGCCGTACCGCTCGCGTCCTCGCGGATGCGCCACAGAGCCCGCTGGGCGACCGGGTCCGTCACCACCAGGGAGCCGACGACGTCGGCCGCGCGGACGATCGCCTCCGCACGCGCGCGTGCCTCGGCCGCCGTCTCCCCGCCGGTCTCCACGAACAGCCAGGCACCGCCCTCGGGCAGCCCGGCCGGCGAGCGCACCAGGTCGGCCGCCATGCCCTCCACCGTCAGCGGCCCGAGCGGCAGCAGCCCCGCCGCGGCCTCGGCGGCCCCGCCCTCGTCGCCGTACGCCAGCACCGCGAGGGCACGCGCGCGGGGGGCCTCCACCAGCCGTACGACCGCCTCGGTCAGGATGCCGAGGGTGCCCTCGGAGCCGCAGAAGGAACGGGCGACGTCGGCGCCTGTCTCGGGCAGCAGGGCGTCCAGGGCGTACCCGGAGATGCGGCGGGGCAGGTCCGGGAAGCCGGTGCGCAGGCGGGCCAGGTCGCCCTCCACGAGGGCACGCAGCCCGTCCGGAGCGCCGCCCCAGCCCTGCCCGAGCCGCAGCCGCTGCCCGCGCGCGGTGATGACGGACAGCTCCCGCACGCTGTCCGCGGTGGTCCCCCAGGCGACCGAATGCGAGCCGCACGAGTTGTTGCCGATCATTCCGCCGAGGGTGCACCGGCTGTGGGTGGACGGGTCGGGGCCGAAGCGCAGGCCGTGCGGGGCGGCGGCTTCCTGGAGGCGGTCGAGGACCAGGCCGGGCTGCACGACGGCCGTGCGCGTGCCCGGGTCCAGCTCCAGCAGGCCGTTCATGTGACGGGTGAAGTCCAGCACCACGCCCGTGCCGGTGGCCTGCCCCGCGATCGACGTGCCCCCGCCACGCGCCACCACCGGCACTCCGCGTGCGCGGCACACCTCCAGCACCGCCGCCACGTCGTCGGCGTCCCGCGGGGCCACCACTCCCGCCGGGACACGCCGGTAGTTGGACGCATCCATGGTCACGAGCGCCCGGGCGGTGACATCGAAGCCGACCTCACCCCGGACGACCTCGCGCAGCTCCGCCTCAAGTCCGGAAAGACCCGCGTGATCCGTCATGGGTCCAGCATGCATCCGATCACACACAGTCACCGTGACTTTTCCACAGCGTCCCATTTTTCGTCGTACAACCTCACAAGTCCACGGCTTGGCGATCTTGTCTCATCGGACGGACACGGTTCCGTCCCGTTTCGCGTAGCGGATACCCTCCGACTCGTGGCCGACATCCAGATTCCCGCTGACATCAAGCCCGCCGACGGACGATTCGGCGCGGGCCCCTCCAAGGTGCGCACCGAGGCGCTCGACGCGCTCGCCGCGACCGGAAGCTCCCTGCTCGGCACCTCCCACCGCCAGGCCCCGGTCAAGAACCTGGTGGGCCAGGTCCGCGAGGGCATCAGCTCTCTGTTCTCCCTCCCCGAGGGCTACGAGGTCGTCCTCGGCAACGGCGGGTCGACCGCCTTCTGGGACATCGCCACCCACGGACTGATCGAGAACAAGTCCCAGCACCTCAGCTTCGGCGAGTTCTCCTCGAAGTTCGCCAAGGCCGCCAAGCTCGCTCCCTGGCTGGCCGAGCCCA
Organism: Streptomyces sp. NPDC005728; assembly: GCF_040630895.1. Taxonomy (NCBI): domain Bacteria; kingdom Bacillati; phylum Actinomycetota; class Actinomycetes; order Kitasatosporales; family Streptomycetaceae; genus Streptomyces; species Streptomyces sp. NPDC005728. The sequence continues at coordinate 98,392 of NZ_JBEXYL010000003.1, read as the reverse complement.
CCGTCATCGCCACCGACCCCGGCACCCACCCCGAGGCGCAGGCCGAGGCGGGCGTCGACGTCTACGCCTTCACCCACAACGAGACCTCCACCGGTGTCGCCATGCCGATCAAGCGCGTGGCCGGCGCCGACGAGGGCGCGCTCGTCCTCGTGGACGCCACCTCCGGCGCGGGCGGCCTCCCCGTCGACGTGGCCGAGACCGACGTCTACTACTTCGCCCCGCAGAAGTCCTTCGCCTCCGACGGAGGCCTGTGGATCGGCGTCTTCTCCCCGGCCGCCGTCGAGCGCGCCGAGCGCGTCCACGCGAGCGGCCGTCACGTCCCGGAGTTCTTCTCGCTCCCCACCGCGATCGACAACTCCCGCAAGAACCAGACGTACAACACCCCGGCCCTCGCCACCCTCTTCCTGCTGGGCCAGCAGCTGGAGTGGCTCAACGGCCAGGGCGGCCTGGCCTTCTCCACGGCCCGTACGAAGGACTCCTCGACCCGCCTCTACACCTGGGCGGAGGAGTCCAAGTACGCCACCCCGTTCGTCTCCGACCCGGCCAAGCGCTCCCAGGTCATCGGCACGATCGACTTCTCGGACGAGATCGACGCGTCCGCCGTCGCCAAGGTGCTGCGCGCCAACGGCATCGTGGACACCGAGCCGTACCGCAAGCTCGGCCGCAACCAGCTGCGGATCGCGATGTTCCCGGCGATCGACCCGGCGGACGTCGAGGCCCTGACGAAGTGCATCGACTACGTGATCGAGAAGCTGTAGTCGTTCTCGTACGACAGTGAGGGCGCCCGGTGTCGCACCGGGCGCCCTTCTTCAACCCCGCTGGATGCCGCTGGTGTCCAGCAGGAGCCCGCGGCTGCCGTCCTCGGTCTGCGCGATCAGAGCGGCACCGCGTTGATCGACGGCCAGGTACCAGGTCCCGGGCACAAGTTCCGCGAACGGGGTCACCGACGAGCCGTCCTCCTTCACCAGGGGACGAGACACCGGCACGGCGAACCAGAACGGCATGAAATCCGGCTCCGGCACGGCCCCGACGGCCTTGGCGAGTTGCTCGGCACTGTGCAGGTTCTCCCGGATGCGCGCCCGGGCGCTCATCTGCCTCGACCTCTTCGCAGCGGCACTGCCGGAGCCCGCAGCCTCCTTCGCCGCACCGGACGTCGATGTCGTCCCGTGCTGGATTCCCCCGGTGTCGAGCAGGATTCCCCGCCTGCCGTCCCCGGCCTGGGCCACGAGGGCATCACCGCGTCGCTCGACCGCCAAGTACCAGTTCCCTGTCGCCAGTTCCGCGACCAATGCCATCGACCCGTCCTCGCTCATGAGCGGACGAGGCACCGGCACGGCGAACCAGAACGGCGCGAAATCCGGCTCCGGCACGGCCCCGACGGCCTTGGCGAGTCGCTGAGCCGTCTCCAGCGTCTGCCGGGCGCGCAGCTCCGACTGCCGCAGCTCCTCGGTCTCCCGGCGCAACCGCTCGGTCCTGGCCTCCATCTCGGCAAGCCGCTTCTCGGCGTCGCTCTGCCGGGCGGCCGACGCCTGCGCATCGCTGCCCTGACCGCTCGCACCGCCCGGCTCGCCCGTCACCGGCGCAACCGGAACGGCCCGGTTACGGGCGATCGCTATCAGACCGCCGACGTTACGGTTCCGCTGCTGCGGCAACGGCCGCGCCTTGGCCAGCAACCTCTGGTAGAGGTGCCGGTAGAGGGAGTCCATGTCGAGCGGATCAGGGCGACCGGCGACGCCTTCGGTGAAGGTCGTGACGAGTTCGCCGGTGAACGCGGTGTACGTCTCTCCCGGCGGCGACAGCGCGGGGCGGGTCTCCGCGGAAGCGGTGATCACACAGGTTCCGTCCACCACGGCCCGGTCGGCGACATGCGCGCTCGCGCTCATCTGCCCGATCAGGGCACGTCCGCTGTAGCAGCAGTCGAGGATGAGCACGGTGCGCTGAGCGGACGCCGAGGGGTCCAGCAGGGTCCGCCGCAGGTACTCGTACCGGAGCGAGGTGTATGCGCGCTCCGGGTCCGAGTCGGGCAGCGCCAGGTACAGCTCGTCCGTGTGCGGGTCCGTCAGGCCGTGCCCCGCGTAGTACACGACCAGCGTGTCCTTGGCCAGGCGGGCCTTCTCCCGCACCGTGTCCAGCACGTGGCCGGCCGTGGCCGGCTGCGCGATCACCGTGCAGGCGTCGTCGGCCAGCCCCCACACAGCGGGATCGGTGAACGCCGTGCGAAGCCCTTCGAGATTAGCGGCGACCGACGGAAGGTCCTCCAGAACGGTGTAGCCGTGCACGCCCACCAGAACCGCCTGGGAGCGCGTCGGATCGGACAGTACGGCCTCGTCCACAGCTACTCGCCGTCTGCGTTCACGGCGGGCGGATCGAGGGGCGCAGCCGCGGGCGGATCAGTGGTCGCGTCGGGCCCCCCGGCCGCGTTCCACTCCCGCAGGATCCGCTCGACCAGTTCCGGTGAGCCGTCGTACAGGGTGACGAGCGAACCGTCGCGTTCCAACGTGAGCCGCGGCGGCCGCGGTCGTGAGCTGCGCCAGGTGAGCACAGCGGTGATCAGGGAACCCAGGGCGATGCCGTTGCTGAGCACGACGTTCACCACGTCCAGCGCCCCGCCCATCTGCCCCTGCTCCTGCACGGCGGGCCGGACGGAGACCACGGCGTGCCCCCGTAACGTCCGCTCCGCCATGAGCCAGCGGTGCAGCGAGGACGCGTCCGCAGAACCCTCGCCGCACGTGATGGTGATCTCCAACAGGCTCGACTCCCCCTTCGACGACCACCGACGCCGCTCATCGTAGAGGGGGCCGCCCGGCACGGTCGCGGTTCCGGGCGACCCCCGGAGCGCGGACTGGCCGCCGGGAGGGACGTCAGCCCCTGGACGGGGTCTCGAAGTCGAACCAGTTGATCCCGGCGATACGCACCGGCTGCCCGGCCGCGTCCAGGATCTGCCGGCCGCCGGTGTGCCAGTAGCCGGCTCCGGAGGTGGCGTCCGCCTGCGCCGCGTGCGCGCACGTCAAGACCGTCGGCGCCCGCCGGTTCAGCCCCTGCGCCGCAGCCGCCGCAGGCCGAAGAGGGCGGCTGCGCCGACGGCCACGATGACGGCGCCGACCTTGAAACTCCCGCTGCCGGCGCCGCTGTTGCCGTCACCGGAAGCGGAACTTCCGCCGCTGGAGGGCGTCTTGCTCGCCCCTCCTCCGGCCGGTGCGTCCTCCGCCTGCACCGCGCTGTCGGCCCCCTCGCTGCCGTACATCAGCCTGGTCCCGTCGGCGGAGTACGTGACGGACTCCCCCTGCCCCTGCAGGGGCACGTCGAGCCGGCCCACCCGCTTGATCGTCCCGCCGTTCCAGTCGTAGGAGATGCCGCCGAAGTACCCCCGGACCACCAGCCGCCGGCCGTTCGGCGAGAAGGCGGCGTCGGTGGCCCAGAGGTCGACGGGGGCGACGGGCTCGAAGATGTTCGCGCCGGACGTGGAGAGGTGCGCGGGTCCCTCGTACAGATGCCCGCCGTCCTCCTTCTTGTCGATGATGTAGACCCGCCCGGTCCGGGGATGCACGACCAGCGACTCGGCGTTCCTCGCTCCGTCGGAGTACTTCACGACGTACTGCGCCGCCGTGACCGTCCGGTCCTTCAGCACCTTCGGCTCGGGCAGCCGGTAGATCCAGACGTACGGCCACTTGCCGTCGAGGTTGTCTCCGATGTCGCCGACGTAGATCTGGTTGTCCGGCCCGATCGAGATGGCCTCGACATCGCGCGGGGAGCCGACACCGCGCAGGGTCAGCGTGGCGACGGTCTTCCCGGTCGCGCTGTCCACGGCGTAGAGGTACGGCCCGTCGTCGCTGTCGTTGTGCGTCCAGTAGATGCCGGGGTGCAGACGGGAGGCGGCCAGGCCGCTGGACTCGGTGATCCGGGGGTCCTTGATGGTGAACCCCTGGTCACCGGCACGGTCACCACCGGCGGCGGAGGCGGGCAGCACACAGGCACCCGCGAGCAGGACCCCGGCGAGCAGGGCGAACGGTCGGCGCATGCACCAAGCCTGCCATCCCCGGGGCGCGTTCACGGGGCGTGGTGGGCCTCACACCCCACGCACCTCCGTGATCGTCCATCATGACCGGATGCTTAGGTTCATGCCCGTGGGCGACTCCATGACGATCGGGAGCGCGGGCGAGCACACGTGGCGTTACCGGCTGTGGCGACACCTGTGCGACTCGTACGGCTGCGCGTTCACCTTCGTCGGCCCGCGCGAGGAGCTGTACGACAAGACGGCCGAGGCGCCGACGTCGTACGCGTACGCCGAACCCGGCTTCCCCCGCTCCCACCTGGCCGGCTGGGGCGAGGGCTGGCTGCACATGGCCCCGCTGATCGGGGAGGCGGTACGGAAGCACAGGGCCGACGTGCTGCTCGTCTCCCTCGGCCTGATCGACCTGGGCTTCTACACCAACGCCGAGCAGACGGCGGACAACGTACGGGCCTTCGTCGCGGGCGCCCGTGAGGCCGACCCGCGCATCCGCATGGTGCTGCTGCCGGTGATCCCGAACATCCGGGCCGCGGCGGACGCCTCCTTCGCCGAGCAGGTGGACCGGTTCAACGTCCTGCTCGCCAAGACGGTCGCCGACCTGGACGAGCCCCGGTCGCCGCTCCTGCTGGCCTCGCCGCCGGAGTCGTACGACATCCACGCCGACACGTACGACGGGACGCATCCCAACGCGAGCGGGGAGCACCGGATCGCGGAGGCGTTCGCGGGGGCGATGTGGGAGGCGTGGGGGGTCGGACAGGCGTACGCGGCTGGAACAGGCTGACCTGTTTCCGGCGTCTCCCGGTCACCGTGCGTATCGTTGTACTGCGCGGCTGCACCTGTCCGTGGGGCAGCCGGGGAGGAGCGCCACGATGACCGTCCTTGAAGACAGGATCGAGATGGCCGAGGAGAGCGGCGAGCTGACTCTGGACGACCTGTTCGAGTCGCTTGAGCGGACCACCCCCGAGGGATACAAGGTCGACATCGTCGAGGGGGCCATTTTCATGTCGCCGCAGCGGGACACCCACTGGGAGATCATCGCCGACATCTACGAGCAGTTGCGCACCAAGTACCCCCGCAAGCGCGTCAAGTCGGACGTCCGCATCGACTACCCGGGCCACCTCAACGGCTTCTGCTCCGACGTGACCCTGGTGGCCGAGGGCGCCGAGAAGACGCCCGGGGGCCTCTGGCTCTGTGACGACGTCGAGTTCGTCGCAGAGGTCATCTCGAAGGGCACGGGACACAACGACTACGGCCCCAAGAAGACGGCCTACGCCACTGCCGAGGTTCCCGTCTACCTCGTCACCGATCCCTACCAGGGCAAGTGCCACCTCTACAGCCAGCCGAAGAACGGTGAGTACATCAGCGAGCTGACGGTCGCCTTCGGAGCGGACATCGACCTGACCGCCACCGACCTGGGCCTCACCCTCAAAACCGACGACTTCCCCCGCGACTAGAACCCAAGTCGCTTGCATAGAGCGCACTCCAAGCCGTTGGCTGGTTGCCCATGAAGTACACGCAGCTAGGACGCACGGGACTCAAGGTCAGCCGACTCGTTCTCGGCACCATGAACTTCGGCCCGCAGACCGACGAGGCCGACAGCCACGCGATCATGGACGCGGCGCTGGACGCGGGCATCAACTTCTTCGACACCGCCAACGTGTACGGCTGGGGCGAGAACAAGGGCCGTACGGAATCGATCATCGGCAACTGGTTCGCCCAGGGCGGCGACCGGCGCGACAAGGTCGTCCTCGCCACCAAGGTGTACGGCAACATGGCCGCCGACGGCGACGCCTGGCCCAACCACGACAAGCTGTCCGCCCTCAACATCCGGCGGGCCGTGGACGCCAGCCTGAAGCGGCTGCAGACCGACTACATCGACGTCTACCAGTTCCACCACGTCGACCGCCGGACCCCCTTCGAGGAGATCTGGCAGGCCATCGACGTGCTCGTGCAGCAGGGCAAGATCCTGTACGTCGGCTCCTCCAACTTCCCCGGCTACAAGATCGCCCAGGCCAACGAGGTCGCCGCCCGGCGAGGCGGCACCATCGGGCTGGTCAGCGAGCAGTGCCTGTACAACCTGGCCGAGCGCCGCGCCGAGATGGAGGTCGTTCCGGCCGCGCAGGAGTACGGCCTCGGGGTCATCCCCTGGTCGCCGCTGCACGGCGGTCTGCTCGGCGGAGTGATCAAGAAGGAGGCACAGGGCGGGCGCCGCGCCTCCGGCCGGGCCGCCGACTCGCTGGCGAACACCACCATCCGCGCACAGATCCAGTCCTACGAGGACCTGCTCGACAAGCACGGTGTGGAGCCCGGCGAGGCCGCCCTGGCCTGGCTGCTCACCCGCCCCGGCGTGACCGGCCCGATCGTCGGCCCGCGCACCGCCGAACAGCTCGACTCCGCCCTGCGCGCGGTCGAGCTGGAACTGAGCGAGGAGCTGCTGGCCGGCCTCGACGAGATCTTCCCGGGCCCGGGTCCGTCACCCGAGGCCTTCGCCTGGTAGACGCCGGCGAGGGGAACGCCCTCCGGGACGGCGGGGCCGCATGCGCCGTGCGGCCCCGCCGTGGGGGCGCGACCGGTCGCACAGGCCGGGGAGCTACCTGACCGCCGCCGACAGGGCAACCACCACAAACATCAGCACAAGTACACCGGCCATGATCCGGTTCCGGGTTTTCGGGTCCACGTACCCGAGCCTAACCGGCGCCGCCGAGCGCCCAGCGGGCGACCGTCTCGTACCGGGGCTGTTCCCCGGGCACCCCGGACCTCGGCAGGTTGCTGCGCACCAGGGCGAGGTCGGCCACGGTCCAGGTGCGGCTCGTGAAGGCGGCGAGGGCGGTGACGTACGGCCGTACGTCCACCGCGTCACGGCTGCGCGCCACCGTCAGGTGGGCCTTGTAGCGCCGGTGCTCCCCCATCGGCACCCCGGCCTTCCGCGCCGCCGCCTCCGCCCGGTCGGCCAGCAGGCGCAGGGTCTCCAGATCGCCGGAGGCGCCCGCCCACAGGGCCCGCCCGTGCCCGAACTGCCCGCCGCCGGAGACGGCGAGGGGGAAGGAGGCGGTGCGGTGGGCGGCACGGGCCAGCCGGTCCGAGAGGTCCGGTACGAGTTCGTCGTCGACCTCGCCGTAGAAGGCGAGCGTGTAGTGCCAGCCGGGGCGGCCGGTCCAGCGCAGTCCGTCGGCGCCCGGCAGCCCGTGCAGCAGGGCCACCTCGGCGGCGACTTCGTTCGTCACGTCCTCCGGGGGCAGCACGGCGGCGAAGAGTCTCATGACGTCACCCTGCCAGGGAATTCGCCCTGCAAGGCACAAAGCCGCTGACCCGACCGGCCCGGCCCGGCATGATCGACTGCATGGAGAAGAACGGGAAGATCAGCATCAGAGAAGGCGGGCCGGACGACATCCCCGTGATACTCGGCATGTTCGACAGTGCCGTCGCGTGGCTCGTGGCGCAGGGGCGTACCCGGCAGTGGGGCACCACGCCCTGGTCGGAGAACCCCAGGGCGGTGGACATGATCACCCGGTACGTCACCGAGGGCGCCCCCTACATCGCCGAGTACGACGGTGTCCCGGCGGCCACGCTCACCCTCACCGACACGCCCGGCGACTACCTGGAGCCCGCCGACGAGCCCGAGCGGTTCATCCACATCCTCGCCTCCGACCGCCGCTTCCAGGGCCACGGCACCGGTGCCGCGCTGCTCGCCCACGCGGCCGAGGAGACCCGCCGGGCCGGGATCTCGCTCCTGCGCGTGGACTGCTACGCGGGCGACGACCGCAAGCTGGTCGCCTTCTACGAGCGCAACGGCTTCATCCCGACCGAGTCCTTCACCGTCAGCACGGTCGGCGACGACGCCTGGCCGGGGCAGGTGCTGGCCCGGAGGGTCCTGTAAGGACCCCCCGGAGGGCAGGGCCGCTCAGGCCGCCGTCGCCAGCTGCTCCCGCTCACGCGGGACGAACCGCACCTGCGGATGGCCGTGGTGCCATCCCACGGCCAGGCGCAGGTCGCCGATGCGGACGAGGACCAGTCCGATCGCGGCGGCCGCCACGGCGGAGATGACGCCGCCGAGGGCGAAGCCGACGCGGGGGCCGTAGGTGTCGGTGATCCAGCCGACGACCGGCGCGCCGAGCGGCGTACCGCCCATGAACACCATCATGAACAGGGCCATCACGCGGCCGCGCATGGCCGGGTCGGTGGCCATCTGCACGGCGGTGTTCGCGGTGACGTTGACCGTCAGGCCGAAGATCCCGATCGGGACCATGAGCAGGGCGAACAGCCAGTACGAGGGGGCCAGCGCGGCCACGACCTCCAGCGTGCCGAAGGCCACCGCGGCGGCGATCAGGACGCGCAGGCGGGCGGTGCCGCGGCGGGCGGCCAGCAGGGCGCCGCCGAGGGAGCCGACGGCCATCAGGGTGTTGAACAGGCTGTAGGCGCCGGCGCCGGCGTGGAAGACGTCGTCGGCGTAGGCCGAGAGCCACACCGGGAAGTTGAAGCCGAAGGTGCCGATGAAGCCGACGAGGACGATCGGCCAGATCAGTTCCGGGCGGCCCGCCACGTAGCGCAGGCCCTCCCTCAGCTGGCCCTTGCCGCGCGGGGCGCGCTCCACCACGTGCAGTTCGCGGGCGCGCATCAGGAGCAGTCCGGCGATCGGGGCGACGAAGGACAGGCCGTTGAAGAGGAACGCCCAGCCGGTGCCCACGCCGGTGATCATCAGGCCGGCGACGGCCGGGCCGACCAGGCGGGCGGACTGGAAGTTGGCGGAGTTCAGGCTGACCGCGTTCTGCAGCTGCTCGGGGCCGACCATCTCGGAGACGAAGGACTGCCGGGCCGGGTTGTCGACCACCGTGGCGAGGCCGACGGCGAAGGCGGCGACGTAGACGTGCCAGACCTGGACGTGGCCGGTGAGGGTCAGCGCGGCCAGCGCGAGGCCCGTGACGGCCATGGCGGTCTGGGTGACGAACAGCGTGGGCCGCTTGGGGAGGCGGTCGACCAGGACGCCGCCGTAGAGACCGAACAGCAGCATCGGCAGGAACTGGAGGGCCGTCGTGATGCCGACGGCCGCGGAGGAACCGGTGAGGCTGAGCACGAGCCAGTCCTGGGCGATGCGCTGCATCCAGGTGCCCGTGTTGGAGACGACCTGGCCCAGGAAGAACAGGCGGTAGTTCCGGATCCTCAGCGAGCTGAACATCGAGGACTTGCGGGAGGTGGGGGTAGTAGTGACCGGTGCGGGGGCGGAAGGTGCTCCGGGTCCCGTACTCAAAAGGGTTCGCCTCCTTGGGTGGCTTGCTTACAGATGCGCGAGTTTCTCCAGCACGGGGGCGGCGGCGCGCAGTTTGGCCCACTCGTCCTCGTCGAGGTCCTCGACCAGGCCGGCCAGGAACGCGTTGCGCTTGCGGCGGCTCTCCTCGAGCATCGCCTCGGCCTGCTCGGTCCTGCTGACGACCTTCTGGCGCCGGTCCTCGGGGTGTGGCTCCAGACGGACCAGCCCCTTGGCTTCGAGCAGCGCGACGATCCGGGTCATCGACGGCGGCTGGACGTGCTCCTTGCGGGCCAGCTCGCCCGGCGTGGCCTGGCCGCAGCGGGACAGGGTGCCGAGCACCGACATCTCGGTGGGGCTCAGCGACTCGTCGACCCGCTGGTGCTTGAGCCGACGGGACAGCCGCATCACGGCGGAGCGGAGGGAGTTCACGGCGGCAGCGTCGTCGCCATGGGTAAGGTCCGGCATGTTCTTTAGAGTAACTCATTACTCTCGCTAAAGACCAGCGCGACACGCCAGAATGCCCGTGACGCACGCCACTGAACCGCCCGATCACTCATATGAGTGAGTCGATTGCGGGAAGTGACACATCGGACGGCCGGATGTGGCGACCCTCATAGGCATGGGGACCAGTGTGCTCAGCCTGCGGATAGACGGGGAGCTGCTCGAGAGGCTCCGGCACCATGCGGCGAAAAGAGGAATGAGCGTGCAGGACTACGTGATCCGCACGCTCATTCGGGACGACTTCGACGAGCGGTTCCAGACCGCCGTCGAGGAGACGGAGAAGTTCTACGGGGTCACCTGAGGACTCACGTCAGACCCAGGGCCGGCATCAGGTAGTAGAAGGCGAAGACCGCCGAGACGACGTACATCGCCACCGGGACCTCCTTCGCGCGGCCGGCCGCCAGGCGCAGCACCACGAAGGTGATGAAGCCCATGCCGATGCCGTTGGTGATCGAGTAGGTGAACGGCATCATCAGCATCGTCACGAAGGCCGGGATCGCGATGGTGTAGTCCGCCCAGTCGATCTCCTTGACGGAGTTCGACAGGATCAGGAAGCCCACCGCGACCAGGGCCGGCGTGGCCGCCTGGGACGGGACCATCGTGGCGACCGGGGTGAGGAAGAGGGCCACCGCGAAGAGGCCGCCCGTGACGACGTTCGCGAAGCCCGTGCGCGCGCCCTCGCCGACACCCGCCGTGGACTCCACGAACGCGGTGGTGGCCGAGGAGGAGCTGGCGCCGCCCGCCGCGACCGCGAGGCCGTCCACGAAGAGGACCTTGTTGATGCCGGGCATGTAGCCCTGGGCGTCGGTCAGCTTGGCCTCGTCGCTGACGCCCATGATCGTGCCCATCGCGTCGAAGAAGCACGACAGCAGGACCGTGAAGACGAACAGGATCCCGGTCAGCACGCCGACCTTGGAGAAGCCGCCGAACAGGCTGAACTGGCCGATCAGGCCGAAGTCGGGGGTGGCGACCGGGTTGCCCGGCCACTTCGGGACGGTCAGGCCCCAGGTCGTGACCGTGGCGAGCGAGTTGATGATCAGTGCGAGGACGGTCATGGAGACGATGGAGATCAGGATCGCGCCCGGCACCTTGCGCACGATGAGCGCGAAGGTGAGCAGCGTGCCCAGGACGAAGATCAGCACCGGCCAGCCGTCGAGGTGACCGTTGCCGCCGAGCTGGAGCGGGACGGTGGTCTGGGCGGCGTCCGGGATGCGGGTGACGAAACCGGAGTCGACCAGGCCGATCAGCATGATGAACAGGCCGATACCGATGGAGATCGCCTTGCGCAGGCCGAACGGTACGGCGTTCATCACGCGCTCGCGCAGACCCGTGGCCACCAGCAGCATGACCACGAAACCGGCCAGCACGACCATGCCCATGGCGTCCGGCCAGGACATCCGGGGCGCCAGCTGGAGCGCGACGACCGAGTTCACGCCGAGACCGGCGGCGAGCGCGATCGGCACATTGCCGATGACACCCATCAGGAGCGTGGTGAACGCCGCCGTCAGGGCGGTCGCCGTGACCAGCTGGCCGTTGTTCAAGTGGTGCCCGTACATGTCCTTCGCGCTGCCGAGGATGATCGGGTTCAGCACGATGATGTACGCCATCGCAAAGAAGGTGGCGAAACCGCCGCGGATCTCGCGGGCCAGGGAGCTGCTGCGCTCGGAGATCCGGAAGAAGCGGTCGAGCGCACCGTACGTGGGAGCTCCGCCCGGCTGTTCGGGAGCGGGGACCTTGGCGGGAGCCGAGGTGGACATGCGGGACCTCATCACCAGCGGGGTTCCCCCGAGCCCTGTTGGAGTTTCATACGAGCAGAAGTGGACAAAGACAAACGGTTTCAGTATGAACGTATGAGTCAGAGATCGCTATCTCCGCGCGTAGACATTCCATCTCCCGACTCGCCTCGTAAGCTGTGCCCCATGGCTAAGTGGACCCCCAAGCACGAGGCGCCGGAGCCCCTGGAGGGCCCCGTGGTCGCCACCATCACCGGCGGCACGATCGTGTGGTTCGTCCTCTTCCTGGTCCAGCTCCCCTTCTACGGCTGGTTCGACGACCACGGCCACCTCTGGTGGGTGTGGACCTGCCTGGCCGGGGGCGGGCTGGGGCTGATCGGCATCTGGTACGTCCGTAAGCGGGACGCGGCGATCAAAAGGGACGCGGCGCTGAAGGCGGCTGCCGCCACGGAGTAGCCGGCGGCCCGGCTCTACAACCAGGGCACGACTCGGCTCCTCCCCAAGTCGGAACTTCCCCCCACTCGGCAGGTGAAGGCGCAAAACCGCACGTACCGTCGAATGCATGACCCATATCGACGCGGGCGCCGAACTCGACCCCGTGCATCCGGTGGCCCTGCCGGGTGTGCCCTCGACCGGTCTGACCGGCGCCCAGGTCGCCGAGCGCGTCGCGCGCGGGCAGGTCAACGACGTGCCGGTGCGCAGCAGCCGCTCCCTGGGCGAGATCGTCCGCGCGAACGTCTTCACCCGGTTCAACGCGATCATCGGTGTGCTGTGGCTGGTCATGCTGTTCGTCGCGCCGATCCAGGACAGCCTCTTCGGCTTCGTGATCCTCGCCAACACCGGCATCGGCATCGTCCAGGAGTGGCGGGCCAAGCAGACCCTGGACTCGCTCGCCGTGATCGGCGAGGCCCGGCCGACCGTCCGCCGCGACGGGAACGCCGTCGAGGTGGCCACGAACGAGATCGTCCTGGACGACCTCATAGAGACGGGCCCCGGGGACAAGATCGTCGTGGACGGGGTGTGCCGGGAGGCCGACGGGCTGGAGATCGACGAGTCGCTGCTCACCGGTGAGGCCGATCCGGTCGTCAAACACCCCGGCGACCAGGTGATGTCCGGCAGTTTCGTGGTCGCGGGCGGTGGCGCCTTCCAGGCGACCAAGGTGGGCCGCGAGGCGTACGCGGCCCAGCTCGCCGAGGAGGCCTCCCGCTTCACCCTCGTCCACTCCGAACTGCGCTCCGGCATCTCCACGATCCTCAAGTACGTGACCTGGATGATGGTCCCGGCCGCGATCGGCCTGGTCGTCACCCAGCTCGTCGTCAAGAACAACGACCTGAAGGACGCGGTCGCCCGCACGGTCGGAGGCATCGTCCCGATGGTCCCGGAGGGGCTGGTGCTGCTCACCTCCGTGGCCTTCGCGATCGGGGTCATCCGGCTCGGCCGGAAACAGTGCCTGGTCCAGGAGCTGCCCGCCATCGAGGGACTGGCCCGCGTCGACACCGTCTGCCTGGACAAGACGGGGACGCTGACCGAGGGCGGCATGGACGTCACCGAGCTGAGGACCCTCGACGGGTACGACGAGACGTACGTACGCAGGGTCCTCGGCGCCCTCGGCGAGTCCGACCCGCGCCCCAACGCCTCCCTCCAGGCGATCATCGACGCCTACCCGGACAGCGAGGAGTGGCGCTGCATCGAGTCGCTTCCCTTCTCCTCCGCCCGCAAGTACAGCGGCGCCGCGTTCAGCGAGGGGGACGGCGAGGCGAGCACCTGGCTCCTGGGCGCCCCCGATGTGCTGCTCACCGCCGAGGACCCGGCACTGGCCGAAACCGAGCGCCTCAACGAGCAGGGCCTACGGGTCCTGCTCCTCGCGCGTGCCACCTGCGACCTGGACGACCCCGAGCCGGCCCGGGGCGCCCGCCCCACCGCCCTGGTGGTCCTGGAGCAGCGGCTGCGGCCCGACGCCGGCGACACCCTGCGCTACTTCGCGGACCAGAACGTCCGGGCCAAGGTCATCTCCGGTGACAACGCGGTGTCGGTCGGAGCGGTCGCCGCCAAGCTGGGCCTGTCCGGTACGGCGGTGGACGCGCGCCGGCTGCCGGCCGACCGACCGGGGATGGCGCAGGCACTGGACCAGGGGACCGTCTTCGGCCGGGTCACCCCGCAGCAGAAGCGGGACATGGTGGGCGCGCTGCAGTCGCACGGGCACACGGTCGCGATGACCGGCGACGGCGTGAACGACGTGCTGGCCCTCAAGGACGCCGACATCGGCGTCTCGATGGGCTCGGGTTCGGAGGCGACCCGGGCGGTCGCACAGATCGTCCTGCTGAACAACAGCTTCTCGACCCTGCCGTCGGTGGTGGCCGAGGGCCGCCGGGTCATCGGCAACATCACCCGCGTGGCGACCCTGTTCCTCGTCAAGACGGTCTACTCGGTACTCCTCGCGGTGCTGGTGGTGTGCTGGCAGGTCGAGTACCCCTTCCTGCCGCGCCATCTGACCCTGCTCTCCACCCTCACCATCGGCGTCCCGGCCTTCTTCCTGGCCCTGGCCCCCAACAAGGAACGGGCCCGCCCCCACTTCGTCCGCAGAGTCATGCGCTACTCGATCCCGGGCGGGGTGGTGGCGGGAGCGGCGACCTTCGTGACGTACCTGGTCGCCCGCCACCACTACACCGGTCCGGGCGCCCTGGAGGCGGAGACCAGTGCGGCGACCCTGACCCTGTTCCTGATCTCCATGTGGGTCCTGGCGATCATCGCCCGCCCCTACAGCTGGTGGCGCGTCGCCCTGGTGGCCGCGATGGGCGCGGCCTTCGTGTTCGTGCTCGTGGTGCCCGCCCTGCAGAGCTTCTTCGCGCTGAAGCTGGTGGGCATGGAGATGCCGTGGACTGCGGTGGGGGTGGCGGTGGCGGCGGCGGCCGTCCTGGAGTTGCTGTGGAGATGGGTCGACCGCCGCTTCCCGGCCTGATGGTTCAGACCGAGGGCCACATGGTCCGGCCCGCCGCGAGCCCGCCCTTGCCGTCACCGGCGTACAGGCGCAGGTCGCCGCTGGAGGACAGAGCGGCGAGGTCGGCCTTGCCGTCGCCGTCGAAGTCGCCGCCGAGCACGCGGTCCACGGTGCCCCAGGACTTGTCGGGCCACATCGAGCGGCCCTTGTCGAAGGTGCCGTCGGCCTTGCCCGGGAAGAGGCTCAGGGAGCCGTCCGCGGCGACGGCGGCGATGTCGTCACGTCCGTCGCCGTTGAAGTCGCCCGTGGCGATGTGCTTCTTCTTCCAGGTCTTGTCCGGCCACATCGACTTCTTCTGGTTCACGAGATTGCCGTCGGCATCCCTCTTGTACGTGTAGAGGGAGCCGTCGGGCCACTGGAACAGCAGGGTGTCGCGTCCCGGGGTCGCGGTGTGCAGGGCGGCGACGGGCAGGCCGTCCTTCCAGGCGGCGTCGGTCCACAGCTTGGCCCGCGTACACACCGACGGAATCAGGGAGTGCTTCGAGGCCAGGAAGAGATCCCCGCCGTCCTCCACGGTGATCACTTCGAGCCCCTTTCCGGCCTCGAAGTCGCCCGCGACGAGTTCCTTCTGGCCGGTGCGGCCCAGGGAGTTCAGGTAACTGCCGTATTCCAGCGTGCCATCGGGGCGGCTGGTGAAGACGTGCGCGGTGCCGTTGACCAGGCGGGCCGCGATGTCCGTGCGCCCGTCGCCGGCACCGGCATCCGCCACTGGAAACAGTTGTCGGACAGCCAGCAGCAGCCGGCGGTGGACCACCTGTTCACCCTGCTGATCGCGTTCCTGTCCGAGCGGGACGCGTCTTAGCGCGACGGCCGCGCCACCGGTACGACACCGGTGGCGCGGCCGTTCGTCTTGCTGAGGGGACTTACTGCACGTCGACGTAGTCGCCCTTGGCGCTGACGGACGACGTGGTGGAGACGCCCGCGAAGCTGTAGCGGTAGTAGCCGTCGGAGCCGGCCGTGACCGTGGTCTTCAGGGCGCCCGTGGAGGACGTCGTGAGGGTCTTGACGGTGGTGTAGGTGGTGGTGCCCGCCTTCGCGAACTGGAGCTTGACCGACTGGCCGCCGAAGGCGATGTACTTGCCGGTCTCCCAGTTGGCGCGGGTCAGGGTGCCGGTGATGGTGAGGGTCTTGCCCTTCTTGACCGGCTCGGGGGTGGCGTCGGCGGTGAGCCTGGCGGCGCGGCGGACCGGGATGGTGCCCAGGTCGTTCTGCCACTTCGTGGCGTAGGTCGTCTTGTTGACGGCGAGCCCGCCGGTCTTCCAGGTGCCGGCGTCCGAGTTCAGCAGCTCGTCGGCGGGGAGGACGATCGTGGCCGAGCAGTTCAGGGTGGTCGAGGAGACCTTGGTGCAGGTGCCCGGCTCGTCGCTGATGACCTCCGAGTCGGCGCCCTTGGCCGATGTGCCGCGGTAGAGCACCGGGCCGGTGTCGATGTTGCTGACGGAGACGGTGGAGGGGTGCGTCAGGGTGTAGGTCGCCTTGACCTTGACCGTCGACGTCGCGCCGATGGTGATGGCCTTGCCGCCGTTGACCTTCATGTGGGAGAAGGTGACGTTCGGCGCCGTGGTGGCCGCGTGTGCGGCGGGGACGGCGAGGGCGGAGAGGGCCAGGGCGCCGGAGACGGCGGCCACGGTGGCACGTATGCGCATGTGCGTTTCCCCTGGAGGGAGAAGTGAACGTGGAGTCGGTTGACTCACGCGATCAGATCCGTGAGGGGTGTGGCTGGTTGTACGGCAAGAGCGCTTCCCAGCCAGATTTTGACCCTGGATTGCCACCCCATGGCACAAGCGAGAGGGAACGTTCCGGCCCCGAAAACGGAAGGTGTCCGGAGCCGGAACTCGGTGCTTACTGCACGTCGACGAAGTCACCCGTGACGTCGACCGCCGAGGTGGACGTGAAGCCCGCGAAGGAGTAGCGGAAGTAGCCGTCGGCCGTGGCCTTGGTCGTCGTCTTCAGGTAGCCCGTGGAGTCCGACTTGATGGTCTTCAGCGTGGTGTAGGTGCTGGAACCCTTCTTGCGGAACTGGAGCTTCACCGGCTGGTTGCCGAGGCCGGCGTACTTGTGCGACTCCCAGTTGGCGCGGGACAGCTTGCCCGTGACCGTGATGGTCCTGCCCTTCTTCACCGGCTCCGGCGAGGCGTTGACCGTCAGCGTGGAGTTGCGCTGCACCAAGGTGGTGCCGAGGTCGAACTGGACGGCGCTCTTCTCGCTGTCGAAGTCCAGCGCGACCGCGGCGGCGTGCCAGGTGCCGGCCTGGGAGTTCTTCAGCTCCGAGCTGAACTCGCCCGACGGGTAGATGTCGATCCGCCCCTTGCAGGTGGCGGTGGTCGCCGAGGCCTTCGTGCAGGTCGCGGGCTCGTCGCCGCTCAGGTCGTTGTCCGGGGCACTGGAGGAACCGCGGTAGAGGGCCGGGAGGCTGAAGAACGAGTCCGAGGTGATGTCGAGTCCGGCCTCGTGGGTCAGCGTGTAGGAGACCGCCACGGAGACGTGGGCGGTCGGGCCGACCTTGATCGCCTTGGCGATCTTGAAGTTGGAGAAGGAGACCTTCAGGTCGCCGACCGGGGCGGAGGCGGCGCTGAACGCGGTCCTGCCGGACGCGTGCTGCGCGAGGACGCTGGCGACCTCTGCGCGGTACGAGGTGCCCCCGCCGGCGGCCTGCGCGGCCGGCACGGCGAGGGCGGAGAGGGCCAGGGCGCCGGAGACGGCGGCCACAGTGGCACGAATGCGCATGCGTTCCCCTGTATGGAGAAAGGTGGACACGAAGTCCAAGTGATCGTGGAGTCAGTCGACTCGCGTGATCAGATCGCCGCCGCGCGGGAATAGTTGTAGAGGATTGGAAAATTTTGGATTGAACCAGTGAAGCGGTGCGCCAGGTGCGCCAGATGCGTCTGATGCGTCAGTCGAACCACCGATCCCGCGCCAGCTCCTCCGTCCGCGACGGGTCCTCCAGCAGTGCCGCCACCTCGAAGCGGCGTGGCCACTGGCCCGCCGCCCAGGCAAGGCCCGCGGCGACGCCCTCCAGGGTGGCCGCGTGCAGGACGCCGTCGTCGGTCAGCCGCCAGTCGATCTCCACGCCGTCCACGACCAGTTCCTCGTGCTCGACGTAGGTGGCGGGGGTCCGCGGACCGAGCAGCACCCGCACCGACTCCGGTACGTCGTGCTCGGCGCCCTCGGAGTGCACCGCGCCGGTGACGGACTCGCTCAGCCGCCGCACCTGGAACAGCTCCGCCAGCTCGGCGGCCCGGGAGGGGCGGACGGGCAGCAGCGGGACGCCGGAGGCGAACGGCAGCAGGTCGGGCGAGTCGACCACCACCGCGTCGGCCGCGTCCACCACGGTCACCCGACCGTCGGCCACGGCCCGCAGGTCGTCCGGCAGGGTCACCTGCTCCGGATCCAGCTCGGCCAGCGCGCCGTACAGGCCGTGCAACTGGGCCGGGGTGACCGACCGCTCGGGGTCGGCGAGGCGGTCCAGCAGTTCGGCGGCGCCGCCGGGCTCGTCCAGCAGGGCGGACACGGAGGTCCGTACGCCCAGCGCGCGCAGCACCTGCTCGTCGTCGAAGCCGGTGGCGTCGGCCTCGTCGTACAGGCCGTGCAGGAGCGGGTCCCCGCCGGCCGCGAGCAGGCCGGCCGGACGGCGGCCGTCGAGCACCGGGTGCCCGCGCAGCCACCACGCCGTGTACGGCCGTACGACCTCGTGGGTGCCGTCGGGCAGCAGGATCCGCACCGGCTGGGTGAGGGCGTCGCGCAGCGGCGGCCGGGCGAGCAGGGAGAGGGCCTCGGGCCAGTGGTCGTCGTCCACCAGGTCGAGGTCGCGTACGGCGACCAGTTCGGTGGCGACCGGAGGCACCGGGCTGTCGGGGAAGCGATCGAGGATGTCCTCGCACCACACGTCCACGGCATCCAGCAGGCCCGCGTCGTCCGGCTCGGCGAAGTCGCCCTCGCGGGGCTCAAGTTCGTCCGGGTCGAGGACGACGTCCGTGGCGCGGACGAGCGCGAAGTCCGCGAGGACACCGCACGCGGTCAGCGGCTGCTCGCCCCACTTCTCGGCCAGGTCGGCGTCCACGGCGGCCAGTTCGCCCTCGCGGATCACGCGGGCGAAGGGGCTGCCGGGAAGGACCAGCTCGCCCGCCGGGGCGAGTTCGCCGTCCTCGTCGGGCAGCGCCAGGGCGCCGAGCCAGGGCTCGTCACCGGGCTCCAGACCCGCGTCGCGCACCAGGGCGAGGACGGTGTCGGCCAGTTCCTCGGCGTCGGGGACGTCCTCCTCCCACAGCGCCCCGCCCTCGTCGTCCAGCGAGGCGGCGACGGCGGCCCGCACCTGCGGGGTGGTCAGCACCGCGCGCGGGCTCGCGGGCAGCGCGCCCAGCTTCTCCAGCAGCGGGTGCGCGGCGTCCGCATGGGCGACCTTGAGCCCCAGCCGGCCGAGGATGTCCGGGTCGATGAAGGCGGCGTCCGGGGTGGGCAGGAGCACCTGCCGGGGCCCGATGCTGGTCCTGCCGTCCGCGAGCGGCACCGGAAGTCCCGAGAGCCGGTCGGGGTCGACCCCGGCGAGGCTGTCGTAGAGCCGCCGCCACCAGTCGGGGTCCTTCTCCAGACCGGCGAGCCGGTCGACGGCATCGGCGAGCGGCAGCCGGGCGACACCGAGGGTGCGCAGCTCGGCGCGGCGTTCGAGCCCGGCGGGCAGGAGGGTGGGCAGCACCTCCGCGAGGACCCGTACGGTGTCCGCGCCCGCGCCCTCCACCACTTCGGCGTCCCTCGGCCGCAGTGCCTCGGGAAGCTCGTCGTCGCCCTTCGCGTCGACGGCCGGAGGCAGAAACGCCGTCCGCGGCAGCCGCTCCAGGACCGCCTGCCGCAGCGCGCCGTCCAGCTCACCCTTGCCCAGCGGTCCGGGTACGAGGTCGATCACGCCCTCGGTCACCGGCCGCCACTCGGCGAGGAGTTCGGTGTAGGCGTCCGCCGCCCGCTGCACCAGGAAGTCGGTCAGCGGACCGGGAGCCGCGTGCCGCCGGGTGGTGTCCAGCGGGAAGGAGGCGATGAGCAGGGCGGGAACGCCGAGGGGCTCGTCGCTGGGGGTGGGCGCGTGCACGACGGGGCTGGTGCGGGGACGGACGGGAGCGCCGTAGGCGTCGACGGGCACGGCCCAGGTGACGGACCAGTGGGGTCGCAGGCGCTCCTCGACGGGCCGGTCGGCGAGGAGGTCCGGCGTGAGGGGGCCGTGCGCGGAGACGGAGCGCCAGTGGGTGACGCCGTCGCGGGAGTCCTCCACGACGGTGAAGGCGCCGTCGGTGCGGCGGCTGAGGGTGCGCGGGGCGTCGTCGTTGACCTCCACGACTACTTCTTCCAGGCCCGGCAGGGCGAGGAGCAGGGCGTCGTCCACGGCGGTGAGGAGGCGCTCGGCGAGGTCGGCGGCGGCCGTGTCCCGCAGGGGCAGGATGACGGCGGTGTCGTACGGGTCCGGGGCGGAGCCCTCGGCGGCGAACGGGAGCCGGAGGAGGGGTACGTGCCCGTCGCGGCGCCGGATCTCGTCCCCGAGTCCGGGGCTGTGCCGGGCGGTGTCGACGGCCAGTTCACGCGCCTCGGCCAGAGACCAGCGGACCCCGCCGTGACGGCCGACGAGGGCGGGCTCGTCGGTGACGGCGATGACGGCGGCGAAGCCGACACCGAACCGGCCGACGGCGCCCTGCGTGTCCTGGGCGCCACGCTTGGCCGAGGCACGCAGAGTGGACAGCGACTCGACTCCGGCCGCGTCCAAGGGGGCGCCGGTGTTCGCCGCGACCAGCACGCCGTCGCGGAGAGTGAGCCGCAACCGCCCCGGCGTCCCGGCCCGTGCGGCGGCGTCGGCGGCGTTCTGGGCCAGCTCCACCACGAGCCGGTCCCGGTAGCCGCCGAGGACCAGGTCCTCCTCGGCGTTGGCGTCCTCACGGAACCGGGCGGGGCTGGTGGCCCAGGCGTCGAGGACACCGCGGCGCAGACGGGCGGTGCCGAAGGGGTCGGCGCCCTCGGCCGCCGGCCGCACGTACTTGCTCACGTTCACTCTCCTCGTCGACTTGAGGATGAAGGTACAGCGCGAGCGGGGTGGCCGGGGCTCGGGCGTCGGCGGGCGGCCGGGCGGGGGACTCCCTTCAGCCGCCGAGTACGGGCAGGGAGAGGCCGCACTGGACGGGCTGTGCGTGGGCCGGGTCGAGGGCGTTGCCGACGAGCTGGAGAGCGTTGCTGTCGTACGCGATCGACAGGTGCTCGGACTTGTCCTGAGGGCAGACCTCTTGGATCGTGATGTTCTTGACGGTCGCGCCGGGTCCCGCGGTCAGGAACTGATGCGTGTAGGGGGTGACGACCTCGTCGTACCGGGTGGCGATGACGGTGTAGTCGACCC
The DNA here is from genome assembly GCF_040630895.1 of Streptomyces sp. NPDC005728. Classification (NCBI taxonomy): domain Bacteria; kingdom Bacillati; phylum Actinomycetota; class Actinomycetes; order Kitasatosporales; family Streptomycetaceae; genus Streptomyces; species Streptomyces sp. NPDC005728. The sequence continues at coordinate 77,539 of NZ_JBEXYL010000003.1, read as the reverse complement.
CTCGCTGCGTGTCCCCGTCCCGGTCCAGCGCCGTGTTCACTCCGGACCCGACCATCTGGTCCGCGTACGCCTGGCCGGCGAGGAGGGACACCGGCTGGTTGAGACCCAGCTCGGTGGTGAGTGTGCCGAGGCCGGAGGCGGTCGTCCCGTGGTTGGACGGCGCCAGGCCGATGAGGCTGTGCACCTTGTTCCGTTCCGGGTGCGCGGTGTCCGTGCCGCCGGCGAACCGCAGGTACCAGCGGGGCGTCAGACCGCCGCCCTGGGAATGCCCGACGAGGTCGACCTGGTGGGCGCCGGTGGCCTTCAGTACGCGGTCGACGTAGGCGGCGATCTGCCGGGCGGAGTCCGGGACGTGTGCGGTGGCCTTGATCGGAGAGCCGGGCGCCCCGCCGTAGTTGGGCGCGAAGACGCAGTAGCCCGCCTCCTTCAGCCACGGGGCCATCAGGTTCCAGCTGTCATAGGCGTTCGCGAAGGTCCCGTGCAGCAGGACGACCGGGCGCGGATGCTCACGCGTGGGCTTGCAGCTCCAGTCGTCGGCTCCGGGCGGCGACGCATCCGGGTGGACGAGCGAGCCCACCGCCGCCACGGGAAAGTCGAGGATCTGCCCCCGCGGTACCGGAGGCGCGGGGCTGGCGGACGCGGCTGCCACGCCCTGCCCCACGGCCAGCGCCAGGGCGAGCCCCGCGCAGACCGCGGCCCCGCGGCGCCGCCGGTTCGACCGTTCTTCCGACATGGGGCCTCTCCTCGCCTCACCGCCGGCCGAGCGCCGACTTCGGTGATGATCGAGGAGCGGGGTCCTGCGGGGCTTGGCGACGGGGCGCAGCACCCCTTATGGAGCAGGCCGGTTCATCCGGTCAGCGGCTCATCGGGTCAGCTGTTAGAGGCGTAAGTCAGGAAATCCGACCAGGCGGTGGGGGTGACGGTGAGGATGGCTCCGCCGGTTTGCTTGGAGTCTCGGATGTGGATGGTTTCGGGGTGGGGGCGATCTCTATGCAGGAGTCGCCGTCGGGACCGCGCCCGGATGGTGCCGTACCGCAGCTCAAGGATGCGCAGCTGCCTCAGGTCCTCGACCGGGCGGCCATTGAAAGCGCCATCGGAACGCCCCACAGCCGTACCGTCATTGAACTTCAGCAACTCGATCCTGCCGCTCATTCCGGGGTGCGGCCCACTGTCCATCGGCATCAGCAGCGTGACGTTGCTCAACCGCCCCACTTCCAGTAAGCGTTCGAACTGCTGCCGCCGCACCATTGTGCCCCCCCACCGCTGCGGCGCAGTGTCGCCTCTTCCAGGAACTCAGGCCGGGGGATCCGCATCCCGCCCTCGATCTTGTGGACCATGTCCTCGCCATAGCCGACAACCTTGGCGAAATCGGCCGCACGCATCCCGACCGCCTCGCGCCGCAGCCTCAACTGCCGCCCTACGGTCGTCATGACCGCCACTCCCCAGTCATCGTCCGGGTCGACCTCCCAACCCGGCTCCTCCTCTTCGCTCATAGCGCGCCCCCTACCCGTCCGCACCGTTCCGACTGACCGGACACCACCGAACAAGCTCCGAACAGTGACCCTACGTATCGACAACGTCACTGTTCACGCTAGGCGCACGCCGCCACGCTGAGTGATGTGAACCAGGAAATCTCCACCCTCATCCCCCACTTCTGCGTGCGCCTGTCCCCCACGCCCCGCGGAGCCCGTCTCGCCCGACTCCTCGCCACCGAGCAACTGCGCTCCTGGGGACTCCCGTTGGACCAGGTGATCGTGGCCGAGTCGGCGGCGAACGCGGCCACGCCACCTGGCCCCCGGCGTCGCCTCCTGGCTCGAACGGGACGTGACACCCACGGCCGTACGACACGCCCTGACCACGGGCCTCCCGGATGAGCCCCTGTGCCGCCCGGCAGCCCTGCCGGCCCGCCGCCTGACGGATCAGCTGCCTCCCGTGCCCCCGTTCCGTGCCCCGGCACCCCCATCGACGGTCCGGCACCCCCTCCAGAACTGCGACAACTGCGACCGGGCGTTCCACTCGCCCGCGCCGGGCCACTGCCGTGACTGCCGAACCGATCTCCCGGAGGCCGCCTAGCACGAACGGGACGATCCTTGCCCCGGGCACATATGAGGAGCGAGCGCCATGACCATCGCCCCGGACAACGCGCAGCAGGGCGCTTCCCACCGGTACCGGGCCATGCGAGATTTCGTTCAGTCGATGGACGACACCCTGCCCGGCAAGTTCGAGGTCACCGAGGAAGGAATCGTCCACGACATGACGGCGCCCGTCGGTCCGCACGAGCTGACCACCCTGCACCTGCGGAAACGCCTCGAAGAACTGATGCCGGACGAGATCGTGGCCCATACCGGCGAGCCGGATTCGAGGACGAGCCCGAGGGCATCATGCGGCACCCCGACGTCATGGTGATCACCCTGGCCGACATGGAGGTCCCGGGGAGTGTCGCTCCCCGTACGCTCATCGCTGCCATCGAGGTCGTCTCCCGCTCCAACCCTGACAACGACTGGGTGAGCAAGACGCGCGACTACCCCCTCATCGGCATCCCGATCTACGCGATCTTCGACCCCCGCACCGGCACCGGTGCCGTCCTCACCGACATCCACCCCACCCCCGAGGGGCCGCGCTATGCGACCCGCAAGGACTTCGTCCACGGCGAGGCCGTCACCATCGGGGAATGGACCATCTCGACGGACGGCCTGCCGCTCTACGAGTGACCCAGTTCCGCCGTCTCCTCGTCGCCCGTCTCCGGAACCGAGCCCGAGTCGCGGGCCGGGCGGAGGGGGAACACATCGACCTTCAGCTCGTCGATCACCGGCGCGGCCGGCTGGGGCGGCTTCGGCATGACCGCCGCCTCCGAGTGGCCGCCGCAGCCGTACGCCAGCGAGACCACGCGGCCGTCGGCCGGGGAGAACTCGTTCGCGCAGACGCCGAACGCCTGGCCCAGGGAGCCGCCGATGGGGCTGAGGAAGCCGCAGGTCAGACATGTCGCCGGGGCCGCCTGGGCCATCGGCGTCTTGGGGCCGAACCCTTCCTCCCAGCGGTCGGCCGCGGTGTGCAGGCCGTAGCGGGACAGGACGCGGGCGCGGCGCAGGCCCAGTTCCTCGGCCACCGCGGCGATGGAGCCGCGGAGGGGGGCCGTCGGCTGGACGGCGGGTGCGCCGGGCCTCACGTCGGCGTCCTCCGCCTCCGCCAGTTCCACCATCTCCTCCGACACCACGGAGTTCGGCGGGGGCTCCTCCTCGCCCGTGTAGCCGGGCTCCAGACGCAGGTCCTCCTGGTCGGTGGGGAGCAGGTCGCCGGGGCCGAGGTCGCCGGGGCGCAGACGTTCGCTCCACGGGACCCACTCGGGGGCGAGGAGGGCGTCGGGGCCGGGGAGCAGGACCACCTCGTCCAGGGTCACGATCTTCGCGCGGGAGGCCCGGGCCACGGTCGCCGCCCAGCGCCAGCCGCGGTAGCCCAGCTCCTTGCACTCGAAGAAGTGCGTGACAACTCGGTCGCCCTCCGACACGAGGCCGACGTGCTCACCGACCACACCGGGCGCCGCTGCTTCCTCGGCGGCGGCGCGGGCGAGGTCCACGGCCTCGGCGCACAGACGGTCGGGGGTGCGGCTTCGCGTTGTCGCTGCGCTCACAGGTATCGCTTCTCTCCTACGCCGTCTCTGAGTGCGGCTGCCTCCGGCGGTGGAGCGGACGGAGCGGACCTGGGGACCGCATCAACGTCTGCACTCCGATCGCGCTCGGGCGCACCTCTGCCATCTATTCTGCTTGATGGCTGAGATACGCACGCTACCCCGTCGTCGGTCGTCGGGGACAGTCCGCCGCTTCGCGGCGATGTTTCCTACCCTCCCACCCGCCTCGCCCGGACGAGAAGCCGACCCGCGTGTCGCGGCCCGCTCGGCCGGGAAACCGGGCCCCGTGTCGCGGCTCAGGAGGCTGAGAAGGTGCTCCGTGTTCTGGGTCGGGCGGCTGTGAAAGCCGTGGCTCTGCCGACTCGCTTGGTTTCAAACCGCACTATGGGGCCGACTCTCGGGGCACTATGAACGACGTGGCAGCCGCGGACAGGGGGAGCGTTCGGGGAGGCGGTTCGGGCCGGGTCGGCGGTGCCGTCCGCGCGGTCGGGCGTGCCCTCCACTTCCCCGTGACCGGCACCGCCCGCGGGATCCGGAAGGCCACGCACGCCCATGGCGCCGGCGAGTCGGGGCTCGGCAAACTGATCGAGCTGCACGCGGTGAACGGCGCCGGGGACGTCATGATCACCGTGGCCCTCGCCTCAACGGTGTTCTTCTCCGTGCCGACCGACGAGGCCCGGGGCCGGGTCGCGCTCTATCTCGCCATCACCATGGCTCCCTTCACCGTCCTCGCCCCCGTCATCGGGCCGCTTCTCGACCGGCTTCCGCACGGGCGCCGCGCCGCCATGGCCGGGGCGATGCTGGCTCGGGCGCTGCTCGCGCTGATCATTTCCGGGGCCGTGGCCAGTGGGAGTCTGGAGTTGTATCCCGCCGCGCTGGGGGTGCTGGTGGCGTCGAAGGCGTACGGCGTGGTGCGCAGTGCCGTCGTGCCTCGGCTGCTGCCGCCCACCTTCTCCCTCGTGAAGGCCAACTCCCGGGTCACCCTCGCGGGGCTGCTCGCCACCGGTGTGGCCGCACCGGTGGCGGCGGGGCTGCATGCCGTCGGGGACCCCTGGCCGCTCTACGGCGCCTTCGTGATCTTCGTTGCAGGGACGTTCCTGTCCTTCTCCCTGCCGCCCAAGGTGGACTCCGCCAAGGGCGAGGACGTGGCGCTGCTCGCGGCCGACGAGCAACATCTGCACGGGCCGCGCCGGAAGGAGCAGGTCAAGCGGCGGCCCGGGCTGCGGACGGTGGGGCCCGCGGTGACCCATGCGCTCGGTGCCAACGCCGCCCTGCGCTGCCTGTCCGGCTTCCTGATCTTCTTCCTCGCCTTCCTGCTGCGCGAGCACCCGCTGACCGGGGAGAGCGCGGCGGTCTCGCTGGGGATAGTCGGTGTCGCGGCCGGAGTGGGGAACGCGCTCGGCACCGCGGTGGGGGCCTGGCTGAAGTCCAAGGCGCCGGAGATCATCATCGTGACCGCCGTCGCCGTGGTGCTCGGTACCGCGATCGTGGCCGCCCTGTTCTTCGGGGCCTTCCTGGTGACCTGCCTGGCCGCCGTCGCCGGGTTCGGGCAGGCGCTGGCCAAGCTGTCCCTGGACGCGCTGATCCAGCGGGACGTGCCCGAGCTGGTGCGGACATCGGCGTTCGCGCGCTCGGAGACGCTGCTGCAGATGGCGTGGGTGTTCGGCGGCGCCGTCGGCATCGTGATGCCGCTCAACGGCGCTCTGGGACTGGCCGTGGCCGCCGTGATCATGGCCGTCGGCTGGCTGACCACGCTGCGCGGTCTGCTCGCCTCGGCACGGCACAGCGGCAGGCAGCGGGCGCGAGTGGCGTAACGAACCGGGCACGCCGCACCCCACATGGGCGGGCGGCTCCTGGGGCCCGATAGCCTTCGGCCATGACCACGCTGCAATCCGCTGTGCGACGCCGCCGCGCCGTCGCCGCCGCCGGCGCCGTTTCCGCCGGACTGCTCGTCCTCTCGGCCTGCGAGAAGCCGACGCCCGTCGCAACGATCACCGTAGGCCGAAGCTCGGTCAACTCCGAGGCCCTCTGCTACAACGACGGCAAGGCGCTGGACGCCAAGTCGCTGGCGAAGTGCGCCAAGAAGGCCGAAGACATCGAGTCGATCAAGGTCGACCCGGACGAGACGGTCCGCTTCGGTGTCGATCCGAAGATCGCCGACAACGGCTGGATCATCCTGGTGAACGGCCGTCAGTTCACCGACGTGAGCAAGAAGACCTACACCACCATCCCGGGCAGCGCGTTCTTCAACGCCCAGTACGGCACCCAGGGCACCAGCAACACGGTCTCCATCCAGATGGGTCAGAGCCCGGCCAAGGGCCTGTGGTCCTTCAAGCTGAAGAAGGCCTGACCACGCCCCCCGCACGCGTTCTCGTAGCCACCGCCGTCCCGGCCGAACGGGACGCGGTGGCACGGGCGTTCCCGGGGGCGGCCGAGGAGGTGCCCCTGCCCGGGGGGTCCGTGCTGCGGACCGCCGCCGGGTACGACCTGCTGGCCGCCGGTGTCGGACCCGCCCTCGCCGCCGCCTCCACCGCCGGCGCACTCACCGCCGCCGCCCTCGCCCACAGCCCCTACGGCCTCGTCGTCTGCGCCGGGATCGGCGGCGGCTTCCAGCCGGAGGCACCGGTCGGCTCGCTCGTCGTCGCCGACGCGGTCACCGTGGCCGATCTGGGCGCCGAGACCGCCGACGGCTTCCTCCCGGTCACCGAACTCGGCTTCGGGACGGTCACCCATCGGCCGCCGAATTCACTCGCACGAGGCGTGTCCGAGGCCATCGGCGCCCGCCCCGGCACCATCCTGACCGTCTCCACCGTCACCGGCACCGCCGCCCGAGCCGCCGAGCTGCGCGCCCGCCACCCGCATGCCCTCGCCGAGGGCATGGAGGGGTTCGGCGTGGCCGAGGCGGCAGCCAGGCACGGCGTGCCCGTGCTGGAGATCCGCGCGGTGTCCAACCCGGTCGGCCCGCGCGATCGCGCCTCCTGGCGCATCGGCGACGCGCTCGCCGCCCTCACCGAGGGCTTCGGGAAGCTCGCACCCGCTTTGGAGAGTTGGAACACGCATGACCAGTGATGCGCTGCAGATCGCTTACTCGCCCTGCCCGAACGACACGTTCGTCTTCGACGCCCTCGCCCACGGCCGCGTCCCCGGCGCCCCCGCCCTGGACGTGACCTTCGCCGACATCGACATCACCAACGGCATGGCCGAGCGCGGCGAGTTCGACGTGCTGAAGGTGTCGTACGCCGTGCTGCCGTACGTCATGGACGAGTACGCGCTGCTGCCCTGCGGCGGCGCGCTGGGGCGGGGCTGCGGGCCGCTGGTGCTCAGCCGGGAGGCAGGGGCCGACCTCACGGGGCGTACGGTCGCCGTGCCGAGCGAGAAGTCGACCGCCTACCTGCTGTTCCGGCTGTGGGCCGCGGACACGCTGCCGGCGGGCGTCGGCGAGATCGTCGTCATGCCGTTCCACGAGATCATGCCGGCCGTACGGGACGGCAAGGTGGACGCCGGACTCGTCATCCACGAGGCCCGCTTCACCTACCAGAACTACGGGCTGCACAAGCTCGCCGACATGGGCGAGCACTGGGAGCGCACCACCGGGCTGCCGATCCCGCTCGGCGCGATCATCGCCAAGCGCTCGCTGGGCGCCGAGACCCTCGGCCGGCTCGCGGACTCCGTCAAGGCGTCCGTACAGGCCGCCTGGGACGACCCCGAGGCCTCCCGGCCCTACGTCATGGAGCACGCCCAGGAGATGGATCCGGCCGTCGCCGACCAGCACATCGGGCTGTACGTCAACGAGTTCACCGCCGACCTCGGCGAGGACGGCCGTGCGGCGGTCCGCGGGCTGCTCACGCGCGCGGCGGCCGAGGGGCTCGTACCGCCCCTCGGCCCTGATGCGCTCGCTTTTCCCTGAGGGTCACACGTCCAGCTGGTCGGCGACCGCGCGCAGCAGACCGGCGATCTTCTTGCCGGAGGCCTTCTCCGGGTAGCGGCCCTTCTCCAGCATCGGCGTGATGTTCTCGAGAAGGGTCGTCAGGTCCTGCACGATCGAAGCCAGCTCGTCCGGCTTCTTGCGCTGCGCGGCCGCGACGGAGGGCGTCGGGTCGAGCACGGTCACGGAGAGCGCCTGGTCACCGCGCTGACCGGCGACGACGCCGAACTCCACGCGCTGTCCCGGCTTGAGCGCTTCGACTCCGGCGGGGAGAACCGAGGAATGGACGAAGACGTCACCGCCGTCGTCGCGGGAGAGAAAGCCGAAGCCCTTCTCACTGTTGAACCACTTGACCTTGCCGGTAGGCACGTCTGTCCTCGTCCTCGTACTCGTCGGAAAACTACTTCGGAAACGGCTCTTGATAGCACTGAGCGGGTCGACCATGACCCGCCGCTACCAAGGCTAATGGTCTTCGGGCGGGTGACAAGACGTCCCCCGGTTGTTCTCTCGCGCTGGGAACTACCCTGGTCCGGTGCGTGACAAAACCCAAACGAATTCCGCCGGGCCCGGTGACCGACTGATCCGCGCCGGTGTCGTCGTGTTCTTCCTCGGGGCCGTGGCCACCCTCGTCACGGTGACCCCGCTCTTCCTCGGTGCGAAGCCTTTTCCGACGTACATGTTCGGCCTGAGCATGCTGATGGCCGTCGGCTTCCTCATCGCGGGGGCGGGTGTGCTGCGTTCGGTGGCCGCCGGCCGACGTCAGGCGCGGGGCGCCTCGCGGTAGCCGGCCAGCCAGGCCGGGAAGGCGGAGAGGTCGTCCAGTACGACATCCGCCCCTGCGGCGCGCAGTTCGTCGCCGTCGCAGGGCCCGGTGACCACGGCGACCGACAGCGCGCCCGCCGTACGGGCTCCGCGCACGTCCCCGACGTGGTCGCCGACGTAGACGCCCGCGCCGTACTCGCGCAGGGCGTCCGCCTTCTGCTCGGCCCACAGGTCACCCACCACCACGTCGGGCTCTATGCCCAGGTGGTCGAGGTGCAGCTTGGCGTTCGGCTCGTACTTCGCCGTGACCACCATCGTCCGGCCACCGGCCGCGCGCACCGCGTCGATCGCCTCCCGCGCGCCCGCCATCGCGGGTGTCGCGGCGATGGCGATCGACGGGTACATCTCCCGGTACAGGTCGGCCATCGGCGCGATCTGCTCCGCCGGGAACCAGTGAACAAGCTCCTCCACGAGCGGGGGCCCCAGCCGGGTGATCGCCAGATCGGCGTCGATGTACGTCCCCGTTCGCTCCGACAGCGCCAGGTAGCAGGCGTGGATGCCCGGGCGGGAGTCGATCAGGGTCATGTCGAGGTCGAAGCCGACGGTGAGGGCGGGGGTGGAGGTCATGGGGGACATTGTGCCGGGCGCAGCTGTGCGGCCGGCTAGCCCTTCCGCTGTGAGCGCCAGACCAGGAACAGGGCCGAGGCGACGGCTGCGCCGCGGACCGTCCAGGGCCAGGTCTCGGCCAGGGCGTCGTTCATGTGCCCCTGGGCGATGGGGGCGCCCCAGCGGCCGTGGTCCCGGCCCCACAGCCACAGCAGGCCGGCGGCCAGGGCGAGGCCGGGGATGCCCAGGACGGTCCACTTGGTCTCCGCCGGGGTCAGCCGACGGGAGCCGTAGGCGATCAGCCAGCCCAGGAGCAGCGCGAACCAGGTGCCGAGCACGGCGCCGGCGACCAGTGCGGCGGCGGCCAGGAGCAGAAGGGGATTGGTCCAGCCCGCGGCGGGGCGTGGCAGCAGGCGGCGGGCGGGCGCGGGGGCCTTGCGTGCGAACAGACGGCGGCGTGGGGCGGGCGGGGCCCCGGGCTGTTCCGTCGCGTCCGCCTGATCCTCCGGCCGGGGCTTCTGCTCCTCCTCCGTCTCCTTCCGGGGACGCCTGAGCAGGTCGGGGATCTCCACCCCGCCGACGAACCCCGGCACCGCGTCACCGGCCGCCGTACCGAACGGGCTGCCGTCCACGCGCCACCAGTCGGGCTGTGTCGCGCTGTCCCCGAGTTCGTGTGCGGCGGCGAGATGCGGCGGTGAGGGTGCGGGGCGCGGGGCTGGCGTCTGCGGCTCGGCGGGGCGCGGCCGGGGTACGACCCTGCGCAGCCCCTTGGGCCGGTCCTCCGCCTCCGTCTCCCGCTGCACGGGCACGGCGGTGGCCGGCGGCTGCGGCGTGCCCGCGGTGCCGCCCGCGGCCTCGACCACCTCGTCCGGGGTGCCGAGCCGGTCCAGGATGCGGCGTACGGCGGCGGGGCTGTCCACGGGCGCCTTGCCCCGGGCGCGGTCGATCTCGTTCCGCAGCTCCGACACCAGCCGCATCCGTGTGGACGACGGCAGTTGCCGCTGGTGCGCCACGTCTCCGACGCGGCTCAGATACTCGTAGACGACCTGGTCGCTTTCGATCCCCACGGAACCCCTCCGGGGCGACGCCGATGAACCCCGTGAGGAAGGTACCGCTTCCTCCCTGTTGCCCGGAGCCGCTGTGCCCGCCCCGAGGGCTGGGGTGTCGGCTACCGTTGGCCGGATGAGCCCCGAGGCCCCCTCAGCCCCCCGGTCCCTGGCGGAAGCGCTCCGCGCGAGGGACGACGCCTCGCTGGCCGCGCTGTTGCGCAGCCGACCCGATCTCATCACCCCCGTCCCCACCGACCTCACCCAGCTGGCCACCCGGGCCGGCACCCGCGCCTCGGTCCTGCGCGCGCTGGAGCGACTCGACCGGTTCGCGCTGCAGACCGCCGAGGCGCTCGCCGTGGCCCCGGACCCGGCGTCGTACGAGACCCTGCTCGGCCTGATGGCGGGGGACGCCCGGGAGGAGGCCGTCGCCGCCGCGCTGCCCCGCGCCGTCGCCACCCTGCGCGAACAGGCCCTGGTGTGGGGCGACGACGAACGGCTGCGGCTGGTGCGGACCGCGCGGGAGCTGCTCGCGCCGTCCGCGCAGCACCCCTCCCCCACCGGTCTCGGCCCGAGCGTGCAGGAGGCCACCGCGGGCATGTCCCCGGGACGGATCCAGGAGATCGTCGCGGCCGCCGGGCTGGCCTCGACGCACGACTCGGTGTCCGCCGTGGCCGCGCTCACCGCCCTGTTCGCCGACCGGAAGAGGATGGCCGCGCTGCTCGCCGGGATCCCGGAGGCCTCCCGCGAGGTGCTGTCGCGGCTGGTGTGGGGGCCGCCGTACGGGCAGGTCACCGCCGAGCCGGCCGCCCATCTGCGTCGGCTGCTGGACCTCGGCCTGCTGCTGCCCACCGCGCCCGGCACGGTCGTCCTGCCCCGCGAGGTGGCCCTGCACCTGCGCGAGGGCCGCGCGCACCGGGCGCCCGAGCCGCTGCCGCCCGCCGTCGAACCGGCCGCGACCCACAGCCCCAGGATCGTGGACGCCACGGCGGCCGGGCAGGCGTACATGGCGCTCGCCACCGTCGAGGAGCTGCTGAAGGACTGGGACGAGGGCGGTCCGGCCGTGCTGCGGGCCGGCGGGCTGAGCGTGCGGGACCTGAAGCGGACCGCCGTCGCCCTCGACGTGCCGGAGCCGGTCGCCGCGTTCTGGGTCGAGCTGGCGTACGCGGCCGGCCTGCTGGCCTCGGACGGCGAGGCCGAGGAGCGGTACGCCGCCACCCCCGCCTACGACGAGTGGCTGGAGCGGCCCGCCGCCGAGCGCTGGGCCCGGCTCGCCGAGGCCTGGCTCACGGCCACCCGGACGGCGGGGCTGGTGGGCGGCCGGGACGCGAAGGACCGTACGTTGTCCACGCTGGGCCCGGGACTCGACCGGTCCGCCGCGCCCGAGGTACGGCACCGGGTGCTGAGCCTGCTGGCCGGCCTGCCGCAGGGCGCCGCCCCCGCCGCCGAGTCGGTGCTGGCCCGGCTGGGCTGGGAACGGCCGCTGCGCGGTCCGCAGCGCGACGGCGAGGACGATCTGCGCACCCGGCTCGCCCGCTGGACCCTCTCGGAGGCGGAGCAGCTCGGTGTCACCGGGCGGGGGGCGCTGTCGGCGCAGGGGCGGGCGCTGCTCGGTGCCCCGGCCGCCGGGCCGGCCGCCGAGGCCCCGGAACCCTCCGGGCCGGGCGACAAGCTCCCCGTCCACCACCACCGCCTCGCCGCCCTCGAACCCCTCTCGGCCGCCGAGCAGGCCGTCGCCACCGCCGCCGCGTCCCGGCTCCTCACGCCCCTGCTGCCCGAACCCCTGGACCACGTCCTCCTCCAGGCGGACCTGACCGCGGTGGCCCCCGGTCCGCTCCAGCGTCCGCTCGCGGAGATGCTCGGGGTCCTCGCGGACGTCGAGTCCAAGGGCGGGGCGACCGTCTACCGCTTCACCCCGGCCTCGGTACGCCGTGCCCTGGACGCCGGCCGGACCGCCGCCGACCTGCACGCCTTCCTCACGGCGCACTCCCGCACGCCGGTGCCGCAGCCGCTGGCGTACCTCATCGACGACGTGGCGCGCAAGCACGGCCATCTGCGGGTGGGCGCGGCCTCGGCGTACGTACGCTGCGACGACGACGCCCTGCTGAACGAGATCCTCGCCGACAAGCGGGCGGCCGCCCTGCGGCTGCGCCGGCTGGCCCCGACCGTCCTCGCGACCGTGTCGGACCCGGCCACGCTGCTGGAGGGTCTGCGCGCGATGGGCTACGCGCCCGCCGCCGAGTCCGCGGAGGGCGATGTCCTGATCACCCGGGCCGACGCCCACCGGACCCCGCCGCGCACCGCGCCCGAGCCGGTGCCGGAGGGTCCGCCGCCGCCCGATGCCACGCTCCTGGCGGCCGCGATCCGCGCGATCCGGGCGGGGGACCTGGCCGCCACCGCCCCGCGCAAGCCCTCCGACTCCGCGCTCGCGGGCGGCGAGCTGCCCCGCACCAGCTCCGCCGAGACCCTGGCCACCATGCAGGCCGCCGTCCTGACCGGCGAGTCCCTGTGGATCGGCTACGTCAACGCCGAGGGCACCGCCAGCCAGCGCGTCATCGCCCCGATCCGCGTCGAGGGCGGTTTCGTGACGGCGTACGACCACACGGCCGACGAGGTACGGACGTATCCGCTGCACCGGGTCACGGGAGTCGCCGAGCTGGCGGAGGAATAGGGCCGGCCCGGTCCGCGGAAGAGGCCGGGTCAGCAGTCCTTGACCGGAGCGTCGGCGGGCAGGCCGAAGTGGTCGCGGGCGGCGGCCTCCAGGCCGGCGGACGGCATCTCGTCGGCGGAGCCCGGCTCGGCGAAGTAGCTGAAGTGGTCCTCCACCCACTTCCCGTACCCCTCGCCGTCCGGCGGTTCCTCCCGCGACACCACGCGATAGCCGCCGGGCGCGCCCGTGTCCCGTTTCAGGCGCACCACCTGCGGGCCCGCGGCGCCGGAGCACTCCACAAGAACGCCTTTCCGCACCCCGTACTCCACGCACAACGTGGTCACGCCCGCCCGGACGACGCCGTCGTGCTCGTCGAGGTCCCGTGCCTTCGCCCCGCAGAACCACTGCGCCCGCAGAGCGGGCTGCGTCTCCCCGTACCCGTCGCCCTTCGAGTCGGCCACCAGCCGGGCCTCGACCACCGGCCGCACCTCGCTCCACAGGTGCTCGTCGACGCCCGCCGGCCACACCGCCCAGGCCCCCGCCGCCACGAGCACCACCGCGGCTCCCAGGCCGGTCCCCCACCTGCGTACCGACATCGCCCCCGGCTCCTCCCCGGACCGCGCCCCCGCGCCGCCCCCGCGGATCAAGACCCGCGCCCGGGGCGCATGGTTGCAGCGGCCCCGCCCTGATCATCCGCCGGTAGGGCACACTGGACGTTTGGCCGTGCGGAAGGGAAGTGCGTAGGTGAACGGACCGCTGATCGTCCAGTCGGACAAGACTCTGCTCCTGGAAGTCGATCACGAGCAGGCCGACGACTGCCGTCGGGCCATCGCGCCCTTCGCCGAACTGGAGCGGGCCCCGGAACACATCCACACCTACCGGGTCACGCCGCTCGGCCTGTGGAACGCGCGGGCCGCGGGGCACGACGCCGAGCAGGTCGTGGACGCGCTGGTGCAGTACAGCCGCTATCCCGTGCCGCACGCGCTGCTCGTGGACATCGCCGAGACGATGGACCGGTACGGGCGGCTCACCCTCAGCAAGCACCCGGCGCACGGACTCGTCCTCACCAGCACCGACCGGCCGGTGCTGGAGGAGGTGCTCAAGTCCAAGCGGGTCATCCCGCTGGTCGGGGCGCGGATCGACCCGGACACCGTGGTCGTGCACCCCTCCGAGCGCGGGCAGATCAAGCAGATACTGCTGAAGCTGGGCTGGCCGGCCGAGGACCTCGCCGGGTACGTGGACGGCGAGGCGCATCCGATCGAGCTGCTGGAGGACGGCTGGGCGCTCAGGCCGTACCAGAAGCAGGCCGTGGAGAACTTCTGGCACGGTGGCAGCGGCGTGGTCGTGCTGCCCTGCGGTGCCGGTAAGACGCTGGTCGGCGCCGGGTCCATGGCGCAGGCGAAGTCCACCACCCTCATCCTCGTCACCAACACCGTCTCGGCCCGGCAGTGGAAGCACGAGCTGGTGAAGCGGACCTCGCTGACCGAGGACGAGATCGGCGAGTACAGCGGGACGCGGAAGGAGATCCGCCCGGTCACCATCGCCACCTACCAGGTGCTGACGACCAGGCGGAAGGGTGTCTACCCGCACCTCGAACTCTTCGACTCCCGGGACTGGGGGCTCATCGTCTACGACGAGGTGCACCTGCTGCCGGCCCCCGTCTTCAAGTTCACCGCCGACCTCCAGGCGCGCCGCCGCCTCGGTCTGACCGCGACCCTGGTCCGCGAGGACGGCCGCGAGTCGGACGTGTTCTCCCTCATCGGGCCGAAGCGGTTCGACGCGCCCTGGAAGGAGATCGAGGCGCAGGGCTACATCGCACCCGCCGACTGCGTCGAGGTACGGGTGAACCTGACCGACTCCGAACGGCTCGCTTACGCCACGGCCGAGACCGAGGAGAAGTACCGCTTCTGTGCCACCACCGCGACCAAGCGGAAGGTCACCGAGGCGATCGTCCGCCGGTTCGCCGGGCAGCAGATCCTCGTCATCGGCCAGTACATCGACCAGCTGGACGAGCTGGGCGAGCATCTGAACGCCCCCGTCATCAAGGGCGAGACGTCCAACGCCCAGCGCGAGAGGCTCTTCGACGCCTTCCGTGAGGGCGAGATCAGCGTCCTCGTCGTCTCCAAGGTCGCCAACTTCTCCATCGACCTGCCGGAGGCGACGGTCGCCGTCCAGGTGTCCGGCACCTTCGGTTCGCGCCAGGAGGAGGCCCAGCGCCTCGGCCGGGTCCTGCGCCCCAAGGCCGACGGGCACCAGGCCCACTTCTACTCGGTCGTCGCCCGCGACACCATCGACCAGGACTTCGCCGCCCACCGGCAGCGCTTCCTGGCCGAGCAGGGCTACGCCTACCGGATCGTGGACGCGGACGAGATCCTCTCCGAGGGCTGAGCGGCAAGGACCTGGTGCCCGGCCACGGCCGACACCAGCAGCGCCAGGCCCAGCAGCGGGTACGGCGAGGCCAGCGGCTGCTCCCACCAGGGCAGGTGCAGGTCCCGGTCGCCCTCGTGGGGGACCAGCCACAGGGTGCGGGCGGTGAACACCGCCGCCGTCACGGCGGCCAGATGCCGACGACCGCCGGCAAGGAGTACCGCGAGGAGCGGTACGCACCACACCCAGTGGTGGGACCAGCTGATCGGGGAGATCAGGAGGGCGGTGAAGGCGGTCAGGAGGATGCCGTGGCCGTCCTGGCGGGCGCGGGTCGCCAGGTAGAGGCCCGTCACTCCCACGGCCGCCGCCGGGAGGGCCCAGGCGAGGCCCGGTGCCGGGTCGCCCAGCGCCCTCGCGATCAGTCCCCGCAGGGACTGGTTGTCCACGAGCCATGTCTTGCCGACCCTTCCGGTCTCGTAGAGGCGCCGCGTCCAGAAGCCGGCGCTCGCGGAGGGGAGCAGCAGGGCGCCGAGGAGAACGGTGGCGGTGAAGGCGGCCGTGGCCGTCGTCGCCTCCCGTCTGCGTCCGCGCAGGAAGAGGTGGACGATGAACACCGCCGGGATGATCTTGATTCCGGCCGCGAGGCCGAGGGCCAGGCCCTGGGCGCGGGCGCCGGGTGAGCGTGTGAGGTCCCACAGCACCAGGCAGGTGACGGCCAGGTTGACCTGGCCGAACAGGAGCGTCTGGAAGACCGGTTCGAGCCACAGGGCGACAGCCGTGGCCGCGCACAGCCACGGCATGGGGAGCGGACGGCCGGCGAGGCGGGCCGAGAGCACGACGAGAACACCGAGCAGGAGCGCGTTGCCCGCCAGGAAGGCCGTCTTCAGGACCGGGACGGGGAGCCAGGTGGCCGGGATGAACAGGATCGCCGCGAAGGGCGGGTACGTTGCCGGGAGCCGCCACTCGGTGACCGTGAAGCCGTACAGGTCGCCGCCGTGGGCCGCGGCGGCACCCTCGGCCCGGTACACCAGCAGGTCGGCCATCGGGGTCCGCTGGAGGACGCACAGGGTGGTCAGGGAGCAGAGAGAGACCGCGAGGAAGAGGATGGACACCGTCCGTTTCGGCACGGAGGTGACCCTATGTCGCTACTTGCGGCGTATGCCCGCTTCCTCGCCGTACTCGCCGAGGATCACGACGCGGAACGCGGCCTCCACGAACACCTTGATGGCGCGTAGGGCGTTGCCCAGGAGGTGGTGATGGGGGCCGCCCACGGCCGTGGCACCGGACGGCGGCCGGACAGGGACCGGAGAGAAGGTTGCTGCGCTCATGTCTCCATGGTGGAACTTCGGGCAGGCATCCGGCATCGGTCTGCGGGTCCAATCCCGAAGACCCTCGCGTAGGCCTCCGGGTGGACGCCCGCCCTACGCCTGAAGGGCCGTGTCCCCTAGGGGTCCACATCCGGGATCGCGGCCCGGCGGGCGGAGCACGCCCCCGCAGATCCTCCCGCGCCCCCTCCGGTCCGGGCATCGTCGCCGGGTCCACGGTCCATCTGGAAACGTTCCTTCGGCACACACCCCCGGCACCTGCGGAGTGCGCGCGGCCATCGGAGCGGCTCCCGCTCAGCGGTCGAACAAACCACCAATGAAGAGAATTTACAGACAATAGGATCGTTTGTTTTCATCTTGCCGGGTCGCTGCTTTTCCTCGCTAGCTGGTGACACGCCGCCCTCGGTGGGCGGAGAGACAATCCGCGAGGAAAAACAGGTCATGAAGAAGGCATACGAAGCACCGACTCTCGTCCGTCTGGGGTCCTTCCGGAAGGAAACCGGACTCCTGCAGCGCCACGGCAACGACCGACTCATCCTGAGCAAGAACTGAACGGCGGACGAGCGACGAGCTCCACTGCGACGTCATGACTGATCTGCACTCACGTGCGGGGACGGGCCACGGCGACGCGCACTTCGCGGTCTTCGCCGACCGCGCGGACGCGGCCGCCGTGGCCCGCTCCTTCGCCCGCCCCGACACCCGCAGCCTCGACCACGCCTCGGGCCGGCCCTGGCTCGTCGGCCACTGGAACGACCAGGAGATCGTCAGCGCGCGTGTCGGCTCCGCCGCCCTCGCCCTCATCGGCTGTGTCCCGGTCGACAGCACCGAACTGGAAAAGGTCGCCCGTGCACCGCGCGACCTTGTCGCACTGGACGCATGGACCCGTTCGCTGCCCGGCAGCTGCCATCTCGTCGCCGCCCTCGACGGACAGATCCGCGTGCAGGGCACGGCGTCCGGTCTCCGGCTGGTCTTTCACGCCCAGGTGCACGGCACCCGGGTGGCCGCGACGCGGGCGGACGTCCTGGCCACCGCGCTCGGTGCCGAACCGGCGCCGGAGCGCCTGGCAGCGCGGCTGCTCTGGCCCGCTCCGCACCCCCTGCTCGACGAGCCACTGTGGCCCGAGGTCACCGCCGTCGCCCCGGACGAGGCGCTGATCCTCGCGCCGGACGGACGAGGCGCACGCCACACCCGGTAGTGGACGCCCCCGGAACCGGTCGTTCCGATGCGCACGGGCGCTCCCCTGGTCCGCGAGGCCCTCAGCGCGGCCGTCGGCGCCCGCACCCGGCACGGCACCACCGTCAGCTGCGACCTCTCCGGCGGCCTCGACTCCACCTCCGTCTGCTTCCTCGCCGATCGCTCACCGTCCCACGTCGTCGCCTCCACCTGGCCCGGACGCGACCCCGCCGACACCGACCTGCACTGGGCCAGGCGGGCCGCCGCCGCTCTGCCGGACGTCGAACACATCATCTGGGACGCCGAGGCCTCTCCGCTCGTCTACAACGGACTGCTCGCCATCGACGACGTACTGGACGAACCCACCATCGGCGTCATGGATCGCGCGCGTGTCCTGCACCATCTGGCTGCGCGCGCTCGGCCGTACGGCGCACGACGTACGGAACTGACCCCGGAACCCCGGGAGACACGGACAGGACCAGAGACTCCCTGCCACGGAACTCGGCCGCGGCACCTGCCGGACGCACCTCGCGATCGTGGACCAGAACAGCCATGTCGTCCGGGGCACGCTGCACGACAACATCACCTACGGCCGGCCGGACGCCGCGGAGGACGAGGTGCGCCGGGTCCTCCGGCTCGCCCGGCTGGAGGAGGTGGCCGAGCGGCTGCCCGGCGGCCTGCACGGCACCGTCGGGGACCACGGCGCCACCCTGTCGGGCGGCGAGCGCCAGCGCGTCGCCCTGGCCCGCGCCCTGCTCAGCCGCCCGGCGCTGCTGCTCCTCGACGAACCCACCTCCCACCTCGACGCCCTCAACGAGGCCGCGCTCACCGCCGCGCTGAGGGACATCACCCGGGAGTGCGCGGTCCTCGTCATCGCGCACCGGCTCTCCACGGTCCAGCACGCCGACCGCATCGTCGCCCTGGACGAGGGCCGCGTCACCGCGTGCGGACGCCATGACGAGCTGCTCACCGCCAATTCGGTGTACCGGCGGCTGGCGGCGGCCCAGATGGTCCGGTCGGCGGGTGCCTCCGCCACGGCCTCCACCCCGGCCGGGTGACACCGGAAAATCCATTCGCCCGCCTTACGGCACCTCCTCTAGAATCTCCGCTCTTGCCCGCCTCCCTCACGGAGCGCCGCCGCCCGGACGGAAACCGGGCGGCCCAGTCATGCCCCAGTCATGGAAGAGCAGATCCGGAGGCACCCCCTTGTCCACGCCCGCCCACGAACCGCTCGACGCCCCCCTCGCCCGGGAGCGCTCGCACCTCGCCGAGTCCCGGACCGCCCTGCGCGCCATGCGTGAGGACGTCGAGGCGCTGGACATCAAGGACGTCGCCGCGAACTGGGTCAACGCCCAGGTCCTCGCCCGCCAGATGGACGAGCGCATCAAGGCGCTGGCCGACCTCAGCGACACCCCCCTCTTCTTCGGGCGGCTCGACTATCTGCACGCCCCGGGCGCCGAACAGGCCGAGGGGGCGGAAGGGGAGCGGTTCTACATCGGGCGGCGGCACGTCCACGACGCCGGCGGCGACCCCATGGTCATCGACTGGCGTGCCCCGGTCTCGCAGCCGTTCTACCGCGCGTCCAAGAAGGACCCGATGGACATCGGGCTGCGCCGCCGCTTCGGCTACACCGGCGGCGACCTGACCGCGTACGAGGACGAGCACCTGTCCGACCCGGTCGAACCGTCGGGGGCCACCACCAGCAAGCTGCTCCAGCAGGAGATCGAGCGGCCGCGCGTGGGCCCGATGCGGGACATCGTGGCGACCATCCAGCCCGAGCAGGACGAGATCGTCCGCAGCGGGCTGGGCGGGACCGTCTGTGTGCAGGGAGGCCCGGGCACCGGGAAGACGGCCGTCGGCCTGCACCGCGTCGCCTACCTGCTGTACGCCCACCGGGAGCGGCTCGCCCGCACCGGCACGCTCGTCATCGGGCCGAACAAGTCCTTCCTCCACTACATCGAGCAGGTCCTGCCGGCGCTGGGCGAGCTGACCGTGCAGCAGGCCACCGTGGACGACCTGGTCGCGCACGTGGAGGTGCGCGGCACGGACGACGCGGCCGCCGCGATCGTCAAGGGCGACGCCCGGATGGCCGAGGTGCTGCGCCGGGCCCTGTACTCCCACGTGACCCTGCCCACCGAGCCGGTCGTCGTCGTGCGCGGCTCGCGGCGCTGGCGCGTCGCGGCGTACGAACTGGAGGAGATCGTCCGCGAGTTGCTGGACCGGGACATCCGCTACGGCGCCGCCCGCGAGGCGCTGCCGCAGCGGATCGCGCACGCGGTGCTGGTGCAGATGGAGCGGGCCGGGGAGGCGCCGGACGACCGGGTGCAGGACGCGGTCGCCCGCAACAGCGCGGTGAAGGCGGCCGTGAAGGAGGTCTGGCCGGCCGTCGA
Source organism: Streptomyces sp. NPDC005728 (assembly GCF_040630895.1). Classification (NCBI taxonomy): domain Bacteria; kingdom Bacillati; phylum Actinomycetota; class Actinomycetes; order Kitasatosporales; family Streptomycetaceae; genus Streptomyces; species Streptomyces sp. NPDC005728. Next base: position 57,670 of record NZ_JBEXYL010000003.1, on the reverse strand, counting down.
TCCGGCGAAACTGGTCCTGCGCCTGCTGACGGACGCCGCCTTCCTCGCCGAGCACGCCGAGGGGAGCCTGGACGAGGAGGAGCAGAAGACGATCCTGTGGGTGAAGCCCGTGCGCAGCGTGAAGTCGGCGAAGTGGTCGGCGGCGGACGCGGTGCTGATCGACGAGGCGACCGACCTGACCCAGCGCACGCACTCGCTCGGGCATGTCGTCCTGGACGAGGCGCAGGACCTGTCCCCCATGCAGTACCGGGCCGTCGGCCGCCGCTGCACCACCGGCAGCGCGACCGTCCTCGGCGACCTGGCGCAGGGCACGACGCCCTGGGCGACGCGGGGTTGGGACGAGGCACTGGCCCACCTCGGCAAGCGCGAAGGAGTCGTCGAGGAGCTGACGGCCGGCTTCCGTGTCCCCACGGACGTCATCACGTACGCCTCCCGTCTCCTCCCCCACATCGCGCCGGGCCTCACCCCGGTCGCCTCGGTCCGTGAGAACCCGGGCTTCTTCGAGGTCCGTACGAGCACGGGGACGGCCGAAGTGGTCGCCGCCTGCGCGGAGTTGCTCCGCAACGAGGGCTCGACCGGCCTGATCGCGGCCGACGCCCGGATCCCCGCACTCGCCGAGGCCCTGACGGCGGCCGGGATCGGCTACCTGGCCCCGGGCGAGGAGACGACCCGCGAGACCCGTCTGACCCTCGTCCCGGCCTCCCTCGCCAAGGGCCTGGAGTACGACTACGTGGTTCTGGACGAGCCGCAGGCGGTGGTGGACGGCGAGCCGGACGAACGCACGGGCCTGCGGCGCCTGTACGTGACCCTGACCCGAGCGGTGTCGGGCCTGATCGTGACCCACGCGGCACCGCTGCCCCCGCAGCTCGATCAGTAGGGTGCTGTGCCGTCCCGTCATGTCCCCCTCGGGAAAGGCCTTCGTTGAGCTACCCGCCGCACCCTCCGCCCCAGCAGTCCCCCGGGCCGTACCAGCAGTCCCCCGGGCCGTACGCCCAGCCCTCCGGGCCGTACGCGCAGCCTTCCGCTCCCTGGCCCCAGCAGTACGGCGGCGCGATGCCGGTGGGCGGGCCGCCGGGGCTGTGCGAGGCGTGCGGGGCGTCGCCCGCCGCGCCGGTGACCGTACGCGGCCATCAGGGCATGCTGGTGATCATGCGGTTCCTGCGGCGCCAGGGAACGTTCTGCCGCACCTGTGCACTGGCCGTCTTCCGGGACATGCAGGCGGACACCATGGTGCTGGGCTGGTGGGGTCCCCTGTCGGTCCTCATCACACCCTTCACCCTGCTGGCCAACCTCAGCGCTTTGTCCGGCATCAAGAGGATCCCGGCGCCGGTCACGGCCGGCTGGCGGCCGCCGCTGGACCCGGGCCGGCCGGTGTTCCGGAGGCCGGCCGGGGTGCTGGCGCTGCTCCCGCTGGGCGTACTCGGCCTGCTGGTGCTCGCCGTTCCGGTCCTCTTCCTCATCGGTCTGGTGGCCGGGTCGAGCGACGGTGACCACCCGACCCTGACGGTCGGGTCGTGCGCCCGCAACGACGCCGACTGGCCCGACCAGGACCTCGAGGCCGCGGACTGCGGCTCCGCCGAGGCACAGTTCCGCGTCACCGGCCCGCCGAGCGGCGAGTGTGCGCCCGGGGACTACATGGCCTACCCCGAGTACAGCAGGAGCGGCGACGTCTCGCTCTGCCTGCACCCCCTCAAGTGAGGGAACGCTAGGAGGCCTCGCCGTCCAGCACCGCCCGCCACTGCGCGACCGCCTCGGCCGAGACCGGCGACTCCCAGCCCACCGTCCGGGCCGCGCCCCCGATGTGGAAGGCGTCGATGCCGGCGTGGCGGAGGGCGGGTACGTGGTCGAGGCGGAGGCCGCCGCCGACCAGGAGCGTCTGGTCGTAGCCGGGCTCGCCCCGCCGCCCCACCTCGGCGACCAGCGTCTGCAGACCCTCGTCGACGCCGGAGGCGGAGCCGGCGGTGAGGTAGGTGTCCAGACCGGGCAGGTCGGCGAGCTGCTTGCGCAGGGCGTCGCGGTCGGCGGCGCGGTCGATGGCCCGGTGGAAGGTCCAGCGGCAGCCGCCCAGCGCGGCGACGACCCGCTCCACCGCGTCCAGGTCCACCCCGCCGTCCGCATCGAGGAACCCGAGCACGAACTGATCGGCCCCGGCCTCCCGCAGCTCGCCCGCCACCCGGACCAGACGCTCCACCTCACCGGCCGCGAACCCGTCCGCCAGTCGCAGCATCACGCGCAGGTCGATGTCGACGGCGGCCCGGATCCCGGCGACGGTGGCGGCGGACGGGGTGAGCCCGTCGGCCGCCATCTCGGTGACCAGCTCCAGACGATCCGCGCCTCCGGCCTGGGCGGCGACCGCGTCCTCCACGTCGAGGGCGATCACCTCCAGGACTGCACGCTTGCTCATGGCACCCCATTCATCGGCGACTACAGGTCTAGTCCAATTCAAGACTACGCCGGTTTCTGTACCCGCCCGGGCCACCCTTCACCCGAAGATGTTCAGTTCCCCCTCCACCGCGCCGGCCAGCTCATAGGCGGCCCCATCCAGCGGCCGCCCCGCATACAGCCGTACGAGCGTGGCGGCGTCGCCGATGTACCGGGCGGGCGGACCTGCCGCGACCGCGGCCCCCAGCCGCAGCGGCTCGTCCTCCCCCACTGCCCCAAAGGCGTGGGAGGTGCCCCCATCGTCCAGGTCGGCGTGCAGCGGCAGGTGCTTCTTCTCCCGGGTGACGCGGACCAGCAGCGTCAGCGCGTCGGGCAGGCCGGCCCCCGCGTACGCCTCCGGCGCCCCGAGCACCTCCCGCACGTCACCCGCGTGCACCCACTCCCCCAGAGCCACCATGTCGAGCACCCCGCCGGCCTTGGCGATCACCGGCCCCGCCTCGGTCATCCCGCGCTCCAGCTCGTCCACGACCTGCGCGTTCGTCCACCCGGCGCGCTCGGCGATGTCCCGGTCGTTCGACTCGGGCGAGAACACACCCTTCTCGAACCGGCTCTCCACCACCCGCATCAACGCGGCGGAACAGTGCGCCAGCACGTCCCGTACCGTCCACCCCGGACACGCGGCGGTCGGCAGCGCGAAGTCCGCTTCGGCAAGCGAACGCAGCAGCGGTATCAGGGCGTCCCGCTCGACGGCCAGCAGCCGGCCGGGGAGTTCGGGGTCCCGTGCTTCCTGTACGTCAGTCATGGGGCCAAGCTAGGGCAGGCCCTGGGGCGCCGTACGGCCCGCGTCACGGAAGAATGAGCACATGGCCGACCTCGACGCCCTGCGCCTCCGCTTCGCCCGCGCCCTGGAAGGGGCCCGCGCCCCAGGCGGCGGCCCCGACCCCGGCCCCTACGCCGACAACCTCCTCGCCCGCTGGCAGGAGCCGCAGCGCCGGTACCACACGCTGACCCACCTCACCGCGGTCCTCGACCACATCGACGTCCTGGAGAAGTACGCGGCCGACCCGGACGTCGTACGCCTGGCCGCCTGGTTCCACGACGCGGTCTATCTGCCGGACCGCTCCGAGAACGAGGAACGCTCCGCGCACCTCGCCGAGCGGGCCCTGCCGGAGGCCGGGGTGCCGGCTCCGAAGACGGCCGAGGTCGCCCGCCTGGTCCGCCTCACCGTCACGCACGACCCCGCCGACGACGACCGCGACGGCCAGGTCCTGTGCGACGCCGACCTGGCCGTCCTCGCCGCGCCCCCGTCGGTGTACGCGACCTACACCACCGAGATCCGCGAGGAGTACCACTTCGTCCCGAACGACGCCTTCCACACGGGCCGCTCGGCGATCCTGCACCAACTCCTCGGCCTGCCCCGCCTGTTCCGCACTCCGTACGGCCGTGAGCACTGGGAGCCGACCGCGCGCTACAACCTGGCGGCGGAGCTGGAAATGCTGTCGCCCTGAAGGGGCCACCGCCCTAGGGTTCGCCCATGCGAGCGATGAGCGGGGACGATGTGACGGCGGCCGTCGAGGGCTGTGTGGCGGCGCTGGGAACGGCGGTGGACCGGGACTGGAAGGGTGTCGGGGCCGGTCGGCTGGAGTGGAGTTGCCGGCAGACGGCCGAACACATCGCGAACGCCCTGTTCGGGTACGCGAGCCGCCTGGTCACAGGCGCCCAGGACTACCTTCCCTGCGTCCTCGCCTTCGACGACCACGCACGCAACACCGGTCTGCTGGAGGCGATCCGGTCGACCGGCGGCCTGCTCGCCGTCACCGTCCGCACCACCCCGCGCGGCACACGCGCCGTCCACCGGCAGCCCTTCGGCAGTGCCGACCGCGAGGGCTTCGCCGCGATGGGCGTGACCGAGGTGCTGCTGCACACCCATGACATCGCCCAGGGCCTCGGCATCGCCTACGCACCGTCGGAGGACCTCGCCGAGTCCGCCCTGACCTGGCTCTTCCCACACGTCCAGCCCGGCCCCGCGCCCTGGCCGACCCTGCTGTGGGCGACCGGCCGCGGCGACCTGCCCGGCCGTGCCCCGGTCACCGACTGGCGCTGGCGCAACAACCTCGTCATCCCCGCCGAGCGCCTCACCCTGGCCGGGGTCCGCCCGGCCGCCGCCCGCGACCTCAGCCTCGGCGGCGACGGCGGTTTCGAGTGGCTGGAGGGCGGGCCGTTCGAAGGCACCCGAGTGGCATCCTCCTCCCTGGTGAAGGCGTACGAAGCGGGCGTGCACCGGCCCGAGTTCGGCGTCTTCGCCCTCGTCCGGCACGAGGACGGCCGCGCCGTCGGCGGCATGGGCTTCCACGGTGTCCCGGACGAGGAAGGCCGGGTCGAGGTCGGCTACGACCTCGTCGAGGGCGCCCGCGGCCAGGGCTACGCGACCGAGGCCCTGCGCACGCTGACGGAGTGGGCCCTGGCCCGCGACGACGTCGACACGGTGTTCGCGACCATCGAGGGCGACAACCTCCCCTCGCAGCGCGTGGTGGCCCGGGCGGGGTTCACCCGGGCCACCGTGGAGGAGGAGCAGACGGCGCGGGACGAACACGGCATGGAGAGCGGGCTCCAGCTCCACATTCGCCGGAGCTGAGCCGGGCCCGGCCACCAAGGGCCCCAACGGCCACTCCTCTCGTTCAAGCACGAGCTTCGCGTGGACCGGAAGGTTCCGCTGCGCTTCGTGACCGCAGCGTCCCGCCACCTCAACCACCCGGCGCGCGCCGTCGCCGACCGGCTCCGGCAGCTCGGCTACCCGGTGGCCGACGTTCCCGAGGACGAACATCTGCCCTCGCAGGAAGAGATCGTCTTCCTCGGTACCGACTCCGGGATCGCAGATCTGGACCGCCCGGTTCCCCTCGCCCGTGTCGCACGGGCCGCAAATGCGGCCCGTATCTCCCTCGCCGAGGCAGCCGACCGGATGGCCCGCCTGGGACACCGCTTCACCTTCGCGCCCGAGGCCGTCGCGTCCCTGAGGGTCCAGGACGCCAGGTGTCTCTACTTCTCGGGGGGTTCGGTGCCGGAGACGTTCGGCCGTGTCCGTCCCGACACCGTCCGCGCCGTCGCCCACCACACCGGCCGCGAGTACGACGAGATCGCCGACTCCCTCGCCGGTCTGGGCTTCGACGTCGTACTTCCCACGGAGGAGTGGACCAGGCAACGCAGCCTGGAGGACTCGCTGTTCGAAGCGCTCAGCACCCCCGACCAGCACCCCATCCCCTTCGGCCGCGACAGCCGCACCATCTCGCTCGTCACCCTGGCCATGGCAGCCATGCGGGCCGGCTCCTCACTGCGCGCCGCGGCCTCGATGGCCACGGAACTCGGGATGCGCCACGAGGCGGAGACCTGGTTCAGTGAGCCGCCGGGGGAGCCGGCCGCCCCTTGGGCCGCCGCAGTCCCGCCTGGGTGAGCCTGCGGACCAGTTCCTTGGAGCCGATCTCCACCGCCCCGGCCGCCACCGCGTCCGCGTACCGGTGGGACGGGACGTCGTAGTGGTCGCGCTCGAAGGCGCGGAGGGGCATCCCCAACTCCGCTGCGAACAGGTGCAGTTCGTCGTACGAGACGTCGCTGACCAGGTGCGACCACATGCGTCCGTGGCCGGGCCAGGACGGCGGGTCGATGTACACCGTCACGGGAGCCTCACGAGGACTGCATCCCGCCCGCGGCCCGGCCCAGCGAGCCCACCGCGGCCACCTTCACGCCCGCCTTGTGGCACACCCAGTGCGGGTCGGGTCCCAGTTCCGGCTCCACGTCCAGCGCATGCGGGTCGCCCGAGGGGCACACCGGGCACAGCGGCCAGCGGCCGTACCGCTCCAGCAGCGCGTCCTGTACGTCCTGCGCGACCAGCCCGGCCACGTAGTCGACGCCGTCCGGCCACTGCTCGACCCACCAGCGCCGCTGTGCGACGGAGTCCTCGACCATCGAGACCACGTCGGCCTCGGCGACCTGGCCCGCGACGAGATCGGCGAGCACCAGCGCGCGGGCGGCGTGCAGCGCCTGCTCAAGCGGGGTTGGGGACTCCATGGTCCCATTGTGCGCACTCTTGACCGCGAGACCGAAACGAAAATATCTTTCATTGGTGACCCAGGACGTGAAGGAAATTTTCGGCAGTCCGGGCGGCTCTCTCGCCGCCAAGGTACGTACCCTCGGCCCTTCCATGACGCGGTCCATGCATCGCGTCGCCGAGGCGGTCGCGGGCGACCCGGCCGGCTGCGCCGCCCTCACGGTCACCGGCCTGGCCGAACTGACCGGCACCAGCGAGGCGACGGTCGTACGCACCGCCCGTCTGCTCGGCTACCCCGGGTACCGCGACCTGCGCCTCGCCCTCGCCGGGCTGGCCGCGCAGCAGCAGTCGGGCCGAGCACCCGCGATCACGACGGACATCGCGGTGGACGACCCCATCGCCGACGTCGTGACCAAGCTCGCCTACGAAGAACAGCAGACCCTCGCCGACACGGCCGCCGGACTCGACACCGCGCAGCTGGGCGCGGCCGTCACCGCGCTCGCCGGTGCCCGCCGTACCGACGTGTACGGCATAGGGGCGTCCGGACTGGTCGCCCAGGACCTCATGCAGAAACTGCTGCGGATCGGGCTCATAGCCCACGCGCACAGCGATCCGCATCTCGCGGTGACCAACGCGGTGCAGCTGCGGTCGGGCGATGTGGCGATCGCGATCACGCACTCCGGCTCGACGGGGGACGTCATCGAGCCGCTGCGGGTCGCGTTCGAGCACGGCGCGACGACGGTGGCCATCACCGGGCGGCCCGACTCACCGGTGACGCAGTACGCCGACCATGTGCTGACGACGTCCACGTCCCGGGAGACCGAGCTGCGACCCGCCGCGATGTCATCCCGGACCAGTCAGCTGTTGGTGGTGGACTGTCTGTTCGTGGGTGTGGCGCAACGGACTTACGACAGTGCGGCACCTGCGTTGGCGGCGTCGTACGAAGCGTTGGCTCATCGGCACCGTAGTTCGCCTCGATAGAACGTACCTAGGGAACTGACCAGCCCTGAACTGGAGAAGAGCCGCCCCCCATGACCTCCACCCCCCATCGGCTCCAAGCCGAACTCGCCTCCCTGACCACCGAAGCCTTCCGGCCGGAACTCTCCGAGATCGATCAGCTGCCCACCCTCGACATCGCCCGCCTCATGAACGGTGAGGACGCGGGGGTACCCGCTGCCGTCTCCGCCCGGCTGCCGGAGATCGCCGCCGCCATCGACGCCGTCGCCGCGCGCATGGCCCGCGGTGGACGGCTGATCTACGCCGGTGCCGGTACCGCCGGCCGGCTCGGCGTGCTCGACGCCTCCGAGTGTCCGCCCACCTTCAACACCGACCCGGCCCAGGTGGTCGGGTTGATCGCGGGAGGGCCCGAGGCCATGGTCACCTCGGTCGAGGGGGCGGAGGACTCCAAGGAGCTGGCCCGCGGGGACCTGGACGCGCTGAAGATCGGCGCGGACGACACCGTCGTCGGCATCTCCGCCTCCGGCCGCACCCCGTACGCCATCGGCGCCGTCGAGCACGCCCGTTCGCTGGGCGCCCTGACCATCGGCCTGGCCTGCAACGAGCACAGCGCACTCGCGGCCGCCGCCGAGCACGGCATCGAGGTCGTCGTCGGCCCCGAGCTGATCACCGGCTCGACGCGGCTGAAGGCGGGCACGGCGCAGAAGCTGGTGCTCAACATGCTGTCGACGATCACGATGATCCGGCTCGGCAAGACCTACGGGAACCTGATGGTCGACGTCCGCGCCTCCAACGACAAGCTGCGGGCCCGCTCCCGCCGGATCGTCGCGCTGGCCACGGGGGCCTCCGACGAGGAGATCGAGCGGGCGCTCACCGAGTCGGACGGCGAGGTGAAGAACGCCGTCCTGGCCGTCCTCGCCGGTGTCGACGGCCCGACGGCCGCCCGCCTTCTGGAGGAGTCCGGCGGTCATCTGCGTGCCGCGCTGGCGATCGCGGGCACCTGACCCGCACGCTCGGGTGGTGCGCAACGACCCCGCCTCCACCGCAGCCGCCGTCCTCGCCCGGGTCGGCGGCCCCGCGAACATCACCTCCGTGGCCCACTGCATGACCCGGCTCCGACTGGGTGTCGCGGATCCCGCGGCGGTGGACGAGGAGGGGCTGCGCGGGCTGCCCGGAGTGCTGGGGGTGGTGGCGGACGGGGAGTCGTCGTTGCAGGTCGTGCTGGGGCCGGGGGTGGTCGGCGCGGTCACGGCAGCGGTGCAGGCCCAGGTCGGCGAGCCACCGGCCGCCACCGGCGCCCGCCTGCAGGAGCAGCTCCGGCAGCGCAACACCACCCCCTTCAAGACCGCGCTCCGCCGGATCGCCGCCGTCTTCGTGCCGCTCATCCCCGCCCTGATCGGCTGCGGCATCCTCGCCGGGATCAACGGGCTGCTGGTGAACGCCGGATGGCTGCCCGCTCTGACGCCTGCCCTGGCCGCCGTCGCCTCCGCGTTCATGGCGCTGATCGCGGTGTTCGTCGGGTACAACACGGCGAAGGAGTTCGGCGGCACGCCGGTGCTGGGCGGGGCGGTGGCGGCCGTGGTCGTGTACCCGGGTGTGGCGAAGGTGACGGCGTTCGGGGTGCAGCTGGCCCCCGGCCAGGGCGGCGTGCTCGGCGCGCTCGCGGCGGCGCTGCTGGCGACACGGGTGGAGAGGTGGTGCCGGGGCCGGGTGCCGGGCGCGCTGGACGTGCTCCTCACCCCGACCGTCACCGTCCTCGTCTCCGGCCTGGTCACGCTGTACGGCCTGATGTACGCGGCCGGTGTGGTCGCCTCGGCGATCGGCACGGCGGCGAACTGGCTGCTGGCCACGACCGGGGCCGTGGCCGGACTGGTCCTCGGCGGCCTGTTCCTGCCCCTGGTCATGCTGGGCCTGCACCAGGCCCTGATCCCCATCCACACCACGCTCATCGAGCAGCAGGGCTACACGGTCCTGCTCCCCCTGCTGGCCATGGCGGGCGCGGGCCAGGTGGGCGCGGCGCTGGCGGTGTACGTCCGGCTGCGCCACGACACCTCCCTGCGTACGACGATCAGGTCGGCGCTCCCGGCGGGGCTGCTGGGCGTGGGCGAGCCGCTGATCTACGGGGTGTCCCTGCCGCTCGGCCGGCCGTTCGTGACGGCGTGTGCGGGCGGGGCGGCCGGCGGGGCCTTCGTCGGGTTCTTCGCGATGCTCGGGGACAAGGTCGGGGCGACGGCCATCGGCCCGTCGGGCTGGGCGCTGTTCCCGCTGCTGGCGGGGAACAGAAGCGCGGGGGTGACGGCGGCCGTCTACGGCGGCGGCCTGCTCACCGGTTACGCGGTGGGGTTCGCGGCGACGTACCTCTTCGGCTTCCCCCGCCGCGCCCGTGCGGCCGCACCGGCGTGACGCACCGTCGGCAGGAGTCTCGGCGCGGCGGGAATCAGCCGCGCCACACCAGCGTGTAGCGCCAGAAGAGCCGACGCCGCAGCCGGGCACCGGGAAGGATCCGGCGGGCCTCGCGGGAGATCTCGGCGAAGGACATCTCCGGGTCACGGACGCGGGCGGTCATGGAGACCGGACGGGTCCCCGGCCCGCCTCGGTTCCTGGCCCATCCGACGGCCGCGTTGAGAGGTACGGCGAGCAGCCCGAGAGCGTGATCCCCGAGGCTCGCGGCGCGCGCACACCCGACGACGACCAGGGTGCCGCCCGGGGCCAGCTCCGCGCGGAAACGGGCGAGCGTGTCGGCGAAGCGGAGGTGGTGGAGGACGGCGACGCAGGTGATGACGTCGTAGGGGCCGGCGGGAAGCGCGTGCGGCGCTTCGGCGACGGCGTAGGTGACGGGGGCGCGGGACCCGGTCGACTCCCTTGCCCGTCCGACGATTCCCGCGTCCGAGTCCATCCCCTGGACCGCGTCGGCCCGCGTGGCCAGCAGCCGCACCAGATCGCCGCTCCCGCATCCCACGTCCAGCGCCCTTCCGAATCGGCGGGGCAACTGCCGTAGCAGCCAGGGGTGGTAGTGGGCGTTGTGATCCCACGGGTGCGCCGCGTTGAAGCGGTTCAGAGCCTCGAGGAGGCGGTCCGCGAAGGTCCTGGTCACGGCCCCAGTCCATCACGACCATGGCCGGCCGGCGGTACGGCGGCCGAGCCCGGAAGGCAGAGGTGCGAAGCTGGTAGGCATGAATCACGCCCAGCTCACCGCCCTCGGTCGGGCGCTCCGGCTGCTCGGGGAGCACGGGGACGCTCTCACGGCCGACACCCCGGACGCCCGGCTGCACGAGATCAAGGCCGATCTGCGGCGCGCTCTCGACCTGCTGGACGAGAGCGTCGCGGCCGGGGCGCCCACGACCCGGTGCCCGGAGCACCCGCACGGGCCCGTGGACGAGGCCGCCCCCGATCTGTGTCTGCTCTGCGAGACCCGGCGCCGGGCCGCCCGGCGGTCGGAGTTCCAGGGCAGCAGGCCGCACGCGGCCGAGCCGGTCGCCGCCGCCCCCTCACGTTACGGCGTGCGTGCCGACCGCCCCCAGCCCCAGCAGCGCTGGCTGCCGGAGGCGTGGAACGGGCGCGAGTGGCAGCTGTGCGGGACGCCCCGGCGGGACCGGCGCGAGGCCGAGGCGTATCTGGCCGCCCAGCGACACGGGTCCCGGCCCGCCATGGCCTACCGGCTCGTGCACGAGTTCACCGACTACGAGGTGCTGCGGATCTGGGGAACCCCGGTGCAGGTCGACATCGAGCCCCTGGGCAACCTCTAGGGCTTGTCGAGCAGCGGCAGGGCCGGGAAGTCGTACCCCTCCCACAGGCGTCTGCTGCGCTCCTCCGGATAGGCCGTGACCTGCGGTTCCGCGTCCAGGATCTGTACCGGGCGCGCCTCGGTGCCGTACACCGGCCAGCCCGGGTCTCCCGTCCGGGCGAACGACGTCCAGGAGCGCCGGAAGAAGGCTGACAGCTCCTCCGCCTCGGCCGGGACGTCCGTCCCCGCGAAGAACAGGTTCCCGAGGTCGGCGCGGAACGTGCCGAAGAGCAGGGGGATGTCCAGGCCGTGGCAGGCGCCCAGGGCTCCGCCGCCGGCCGGTGCCGCCCAGGTCAGTTCGTAGACGTGGGCCCTGCCGCCGCCCGCCAGCTGGGCCTCGGCGAGATGCAGCGTCGGCATCGCGAACAGCCAGTCCGTCTGGACCCGTTCGAACAGCTCGGACGGGGAGGCGTCCGGGAAGGCCGCCCGGTAGGCCCGCTCGCCCGCCTCGCCGCCCGGGGCCAGCAGCCGCAGGGCCCCCGCCACCCGGTCCGCCGTGATCTTGCCGAGCATGCCGCCCATGGCCAGGAACAGCCGGAACTCGTCGCGGTTGTGGCCGACCAGGAGGTCCACCTCCCGGGCCTCGCCCGCCGCCAGGGCCTGCCAGGGGGTGGTGGGCAGTACGTCGCCGTCGACGACCGGGGAGAAGGGGGTGACCGTCGGTGCCGCCTGGCCCCATCGGTCCGCGTACTGGAGCATCTTGGCGCTCAACGCCTGCCCGGCGTCCGTCAGTTGACGCGGGTCGACGGTGGCCAGGTCCGCGGCCGTGGGCTTTCGGCCCGCCTCCGCCGCCAGCGCAGCGGCCATGTCACGTGCCAGCTCGTCGGAGAAGAAGGTACCCGGCACGCTCTGCGCCACCGCCCGCCGGAACAGGCCGCGGGCCCTCGGCATCGCCAGCAGCGAGGCCACCGAGCCCGCTCCGGCCGACTCACCGAAGACGGTGACCTGGTCGGGGTCGCCGCCGAACCCCGCGATGTTCGCCCGCACCCACTCCAGAGCGGCCACCTGGTCCAGCAGGCCCCGGTTCGCCGGTGCGCCGTCCAGGCGGGCGAATCCCTCGGTGCCCACCCGGTAGTTGAAGGTGACCACGACGAGGTCGCCGTCCCGGGCGATGTGCTGGGCGTCGTACCCCGGCTGGCCCGCGTGGCCGAGTTTGTACGCGCCGCCGTAGATCCACACCATGACCGGGCGGGCCGCCGCGGGGTCGGGCTCGGGCGTCCACACGTTCACGGTCAGCCAGTCGTCACCGGTGGGGCCGGGCACCACGCCCGTGCGGCCCTGGATGCCCGCCTCCTGCGGGGGTGGCGGCCCGAAGGCGTACGCCTCCCGGGTGCCGTCCCAGGGCCGGGCCGGGCGCGGGGCCTGGAACCGGGCCTCGCCGACCGGGGGTTCGGCGAAGGGGATGCCCCGGAAGACCGCCAGACCGTCCTCGTGGCGGCCGCGCACCGCGCCGGAGGCGGTGCGCACCACGGGTCCGGCGGTCTCCGTCGCCCGGACCCGGGACTCGCTCGTCGTCATGCTCGCTCCTCACTGGTCATCAGGGGAACGGACGGGAACGATCACGAGTGCCCGGCGGCCGGGAAAAGGGAACGGCTCAGCTGAGGGTCTTCAGCGCGGCCGCGTCGTACGGCTTCAGCTCGTCGAAGCGGTCGCCGAGCACCTTCGCCGCCCACTCCGGGTCCTGGAGCAGCGCGCGGCCGACGGCGACCATGTCGAACTCCTCGGCCTCCAGGCGGTCCAGCAGGTTGTCGATGCCCTTGACCGGGGAGCCCTCGCCCTGGAAGGCGCCGATGAAGTCGCCGTCGAGGCCGACCGAGCCGACGCTGATGACCGGCTTTCCGGTGAGCTTCTTCGTCCAGCCCGCGAGGTTCAGGTCGGAGCCCTCGAACTCGGGCAGCCAGTAGCGGCGCGTGGAGGCGTGGAAGGCGTCGACGCCGGCGGCGGCCAGCGGGGCGAGGATCGCCTCCAGCTCCTCGGGGGTCTCGGCGAGGCGGGCGGAGTAGTCCTGCTGCTTCCACTGCGAGTAGCGGAAGAGGACCGGGAAGTCGGGGGAAACGCGCTCGCGGACGGCCGCGACGATCTCCGCCGAGAACTTGGTGCGGGCCACCGGGTCGCCGCCGTACGCGTCCGCGCGGCGGTTGGTGCCCGCCCACAGGAACTGGTCGAGCAGGTAGCCGTGGGCGCCGTGCAGCTCGACACCGTCGAAGCCGATGCGCTCGGCGTCGGCCGCGGCCTGCGCGAACGCCTCGATGACGTCGTCCAGGTCCTGCTGGGTCATGGCCTTGCCGGTGGGCTCGGCGCCGTCGGTGACCAGGCCGGACGGGCCGACCGCGGGAGCGTCCGCGAACGGCGGCTCGCCCTGCTTGCGGACCATGCCGATGTGCCACAGCTGGGGCACGATCGTGCCGCCCGCCTCGTGCACCGCCGCAGCGACCTTCGCCCAGCCCGCCAGCTGATCCTCGCCGTGGAACCGGGGCACCCGGTCGCTCTGCCCGGCCGAGTCGTGCCCGACGTACGTCCCCTCGGTGACGATGAGGCCGACACCGGCGGCGGCGCGGCGCGCGTAGTACGACAGCACGTCCTCGCCCGGGATGCCGCCCGGGGAGAACATCCGGGTCATCGGCGCCATCGCGATCCGGTTGGGCACGGTGAGCCCGTTGAGTGCGATCGGGCGGGAGAGGATCTGGGCCGCGCGGGAGGCGGGAGGCGTCGTGACGGTCACGTGGGGGCTCCTGGTGGGTGACTCGGTTGACCGGCTGGTATGTGCACGCGCATTGTTGCACCTCCTCAAGGAACTGCCCAGCCGGTCCCGATATTCCGTGACCCCGGACACAGCCCTGGCCTCACCTGATGAGGGAATCCCGGTTCAGCCGCCGCACCCGCTCCCGCAGCACGGCGTCCGATGCGGCCTCCTCCAGCCCGTCGGGCGGGCAGTCCCACTCCCGCCCGCCGCCGACGGGCCGCAGCTGCACGCAGCCGCCGACCCGCCCCATGACCTCGCCGATCCGCCCGTCCCGCAGATCCACGGCGTAGACGGGAGTACGGCTCACGCGTCAGCACCCCCGGCCCGGAGAGCGGCTGCCAGGCGCGAGGCGACGCCCAGGTTGCAGCGGCCCAGGCAGACCAGCGCGTACGGGTGGCCGTGCGCGCCGGACACCGGGTCGACCCGCAGCGAGGGCAGGATGATCCCCACGCCGTGCAGGGCCGCGCGCAGCCGCTCGACAGCCTCGTCCGCCGACCGGGCGGGCCGCTCGTCCGCGGTCGTTTCCTTCATTTCCATTGCGCCATTTCCTCCACGGTGAGTGTTCGCGTTCACCACACAGCGTGGCCACCACGCCTCTAACCTGGCCAGACACGGCGCCCCAACAACCTCGTCTGTCGGACCGGGAGAGGCACATGGCAGGACCGAAGGATCTGGACCCGTCGTCGTCACCGCGCGCCCTACTGGGAGCGGAACTCCGGCACGCACGCGAGAAGGCCGGCCTGAGCCAGGAAGAACTGGGCCAACGGCTGTTCGTGAGCGGTTCGTTCATCGGGCAGCTGGAGGCGGGGACTCGGCGGATGCAGCAGGAGTTCGCGCGGATGCTGGATGAGGTCCTGGAGACGGGGGGCTTCTTCACGCGGAACTGCAAGGCGGCGGCAAAGTCGAAGTATCCGGTGCCCTACGAGGTGGTGTCGGAGTCGGAGGCTCCAGCCACTGCGATCAGGCAATACGCCCCGCTCCTGATCCCCGGGCTACTGCAGACAGCCGCGTACGCACGGGCCGTGAACCGCGCGTACGACCCGACGACGCCGGAGGAGACTATCGATGAGTGGGTGACCGGCCGGATGGAGCGAACCCGCCTGCTCGACCACCCAACAAAGCCGCTGTTGTGGACCGTGCTTGACGAGGCGGCCTTGCGCCGGCTGACCGGTGGCCGGGCGGTGATGGCGGAAGCCCTGCGCCACATCGTCGGCCTGGCCCGCCGGAACCGGGTCATCGTGCAGGTGCAGCCGCTCAGCGCGGGCGCGCACTCGGCGATGCAGGGTTGCCTCAAGCTAATGGAGTACGAGGACGCCCCTCCGCAGGTGCATTTCGAGGGGGTGCACAGTTGGCGACTGGAGGACGACCCTGCCACCGTCGCCCAGGTGAGGTTCACCTTCGACCTCCTCGTGGCCTCTGCACTCTCACAAGAGAAGTCCCTGGCCCTGATAGAGGCGTTGGCGGAGGATTACGCCCATGAGGAACATCCCTGACTGCGACCTGAACACGGCCGTTTGGCACAAGTCGAGCTACAGCGGGGGCGGCGGTGGCAACGACTGCCTGGAAGTCGCCGGCGGCCACCCCACCCTCGTCCCCGTCCGCGACTCCAAGGCCCCCCACGGCCCGAAGCTCGTGTTCCGGGCGGAGGCCTGGTCGGCGTTCGTCGGAAACCTCAGAAGCCTCGGCGCTTGAGCCTCGGGCACCGAGCCCCGAGCCCTCTTTGCATGGAATGGGTGGAGGGTTCAACCCACCCTCCCACCCCGCGAGTTGACTTGCCGCGACCGACTTGCGACAGACAGTCACGGACCTCTAACGTCCCGCATAACGAACAGCCCCCGCCAGGTGCGCCAACACCTGCGGGGGCTTGACCAACGAGACCGGACGAGGACCCGATCCCGTGGCTGAAGCCAACTTTAGTGCTGCCCCCCTGCCCGCGCACGCGACCCCGCACCCGATGGCCAATCCGGGTTACGGCAAGCGCTCCGCACCGGACCAACTCCCCCGTACCAACCACGACTTCGCGCACTTACCCGCCCGCGAAGCCGCCATCGCCGCGTACCTC
The DNA here is from genome assembly GCF_040630895.1 of Streptomyces sp. NPDC005728. NCBI lineage: Bacteria > Bacillati > Actinomycetota > Actinomycetes > Kitasatosporales > Streptomycetaceae > Streptomyces > Streptomyces sp. NPDC005728. The sequence goes on along the minus strand of NZ_JBEXYL010000003.1, from coordinate 41,700 downwards.
GACCGCCTCCCCGACGGCGCCGACATCTCCGTGAAGACGCTGGCCAAACAGCTCCCGTACGGTCAGTGCGCACTCCGCACAGCCCTCAACCGCCTCCAGGCAGCCGGGCACTTACGGCGAGGTAGGGAGCGGCTGGAGACGGAAGGCGGCGGCTCGCGCTGGATCACCCGATCGTGGTGGACCCGTACCGCGCGTGACGACACCTGGTGGGCAGCCTTCACGCGCGGCGACGTACCGGAGGACCCACCCGAACGGCCCCGCCCCACCCGCTCCCGCGCCCACATCCTCCTCGCCGCCCTGGGTCGTACGGCCCCGGTGCTGTCCCTCTCCGCCGCCGACTGCGCCGCGCTCGCCCCGCTGGCGGAGGAGTGGTTCGCACGCGGGGCCACCGAGAAGACCCTCCTGGCCGCGCTGACCGCAGGCCTGCCCACGCCCGTCCATAGTCCGGCGGCCCTGCTCCGCCGACGCCTGACCGACAAACTCCCGCCGGAACCACCCGCCCCGTGCCCGCCCCGCCGGGTCCTGGAGTGCGCGGAGTGCGGAGTACCGGGGCGCCCGGAAGCACTGCCGGGGGGCTTGTGCGGCGGCTGCCGGGGCGAACGCGCTCCCGCGCACCCCCGCACGCCTCTGCCCGCTCCCGCAGTCCATGCCCGCGTGGGCGAGATCCGGGCTGCGATGTCCCTACGACGACGAGAGAGGACACCCGCATGACCGCTCCTACGGTCCGACGACACCATCCCGGGGCACGATGGGGGAGAGGAGGCGAAGCCATGACCCCCAGCACCGCTGAACGCCCGCAGATGTCCGCCGAGGACTTCGAGGAACTCGCCGGCGCGGCCCCGGAGAACGTGCACCTCGAATTCGTCGACGGGCGGGTCCGCACCAAGGACCCGCTCAGCGTCGAAGACTTCGAGGAGCTGGAGCGCCGGGCGCCGGAGACCGTCCGCCTCGAGTACATCAACGGAAAACTAGAGGTCAAGGCGATGCCGGACGGCAACCACCGGGAGATCCTGGTCTGGCTGCAGGAGCAATGCATGCAGCACCGCCCTGAGCTCCGTGTCTACGGCGAGTCTGGTGTGAGGACCGAGGCGTATCGCAAGGGCCGCGCCCGCACGGATGCGGCCGTCGCTCCCAAGGGCCACTTCACGGGACACGGCGAGTGGTCGGGCTCCGACGGCATTTTCATGGCCGTAGAGATCACCTCCCACGACAGGGACACGCACCAACGTGACCGCGTCGACAAGCCCGTCGGCTATGCGGCGGTCGGCATCCCCGTCTATCTCCTCATCGACCGCGACAACAGCACAGTCGTCGTGTACAGCGAGCCGAAGAACGGCCGCTATCAGCGGTCCCCGTCCTACCCCTGGGGAGCCACCGTCGTGCTCCCCTCCCCCGTCGACGTCATCCTCGACACACAGGAACTCAAGGACTACGCCGACTGAGCCTCACGAAGCGCCCGAGGGCGGCACCCCCAGCCAGAAGCTGGAAGCACCGCCCTCGGTCCGAAGGACAGGCGATCAACCGTCAGGTCGATCAGAAGTCCATGTCACCGCCCGGCATGCCGCCCGGAGCGGCCGCGGCGGCCTTCTCCGGCTTGTCGGCGATGACGGCCTCGGTGGTGAGGAACAGCGCGGCGATGGAGGCGGCGTTCTGCAGGGCAGAGCGCGTCACCTTCGCCGGGTCGATGATGCCCTCGGCGATCATGTCGACGTACTCGCCGGTGGCGGCGTTCAGACCGTGGCCGACGGCCAGGTTGCGCACCTTCTCCACGACGACGCCACCCTCGAGACCACCGTTGACGGCGATCTGCTTCAGCGGGGCCTCGAGCGCGAGCTTCACGGCGTTGGCGCCGGTCGCCTCGTCACCCTCCAGGTCCAGCTTCTCGAAGACCGAGGAGGCCTGCAGCAGGGCCACGCCACCACCGGCGACGATGCCCTCCTCGACGGCGGCCTTCGCGTTGCGGACGGCGTCCTCGATGCGGTGCTTGCGCTCCTTGAGCTCCACCTCGGTGGCGGCACCGGCCTTGATGACCGCGACACCGCCGGCGAGCTTCGCCAGGCGCTCCTGCAGCTTCTCGCGGTCGTAGTCCGAGTCGCTGTTCTCGATCTCGGCGCGGATCTGGTTGACCCGGCCGCCCACCTGCTCCGAGGAGCCGGCGCCGTCGACGATGGTGGTCTCGTCCTTGGTGATGACGACCTTGCGGGCGCGGCCCAGGAGGTCCAGGGTCGCGTTCTCCAGCTTGAGGCCGACCTCCTCGGAGATGACCTCGCCGCCCGTGAGGATGGCGATGTCGCCGAGCATGGCCTTGCGGCGGTCACCGAAGCCCGGGGCCTTGACGGCGACGGACTTGAAGGTGCCGCGGATCTTGTTGACGACCAGGGTCGACAGGGCCTCGCCCTCGACGTCCTCGGCGATGATCAGCAGCGGCTTGCCCGACTGCATGACCTTCTCCAGCAGCGGGAGCAGGTCCTTGACCGAGCCGATCTTGGAGTTGGCGATGAGGATGTACGGGTCCTCGAGGGACGCCTCCATCCGCTCCATGTCGGTGGCGAAGTAGGCGGAGATGTAACCCTTGTCGAAGCGCATGCCCTCGGTGAGCTCGAGCTCCAGACCGAAGGTGTTGCTCTCCTCGACGGTGATGACGCCTTCCTTGCCGACCTTGTCCATGGCCTCGGCGATCAGCTCGCCGATCTGGGTGTCGGCGGCGGAGATGGACGCCGTGGAGGCGATCTGCTCCTTGGTCTCGACGTCCTTCGCCTGCTCCAGCAGGGCGGCGGAGACGGCCTCGACGGCCTTCTCGATACCGCGCTTCAGGGCCATCGGGTTGGCACCGGCGGCGACGTTGCGCAGGCCTTCCTTGACGAGGGCCTGGGCGAGCACGGTCGCGGTGGTCGTACCGTCACCGGCGACGTCGTCCGTCTTCTTGGCGACTTCCTTGACCAGCTCGGCGCCGATCTTCTCGTACGGGTCCTCGAGCTCGATCTCCTTGGCGATGGAGACACCGTCGTTGGTGATCGTGGGGGCGCCCCACTTCTTCTCGAGGACGACGTTGCGGCCCTTGGGGCCGAGCGTCACCTTCACGGCGTCCGCGAGCTGGTTCATGCCGCGCTCGAGGCCGCGCCGCGCCTCCTCGTCGAACGCGATGATCTTGGCCATGTGAAGTGGTCCCTCCAGGACTGGGGGTGATTCCTTCGGACCGCGCCCGCGCCCGCGACGGACGGCTCGCCGACCTGTGGTTCCTTGCCCCACCTGGCCTGCGGGCCTCACCGACCCGGTCCTTCTTTGTCACTCTCACCTTCAGAGTGCTAACGCCAATGATTAGCACTCGGCATGGTCGAGTGCAAGCGCCTTCGAGGAACAGCCTGGGGCGAACGGGACGAAGGGCCCACGCCCCGGTGACGGGGTGCGGGCCCTTCGGCAACAAGAAACGTTCAGGCGCTGAGGCGAACCATGTCGGCCTGCGGGCCCTTCTGGCCCTGCGAGATCTCGAACTCCACCCGCTGGCCCTCTTCCAGGGTGCGGTAGCCGTCCATCTGAATGGCGCTGTAGTGGACGAAGACGTCCGCACCACCGTCGACCGCGATGAAGCCGTACCCCTTCTCCGCGTTGAACCACTTGACGGTGCCCTGAGCCATGCCTAACTCCCCTATTACTGGCCCTTGCACAGATCCACACTTCGCGGACCCGGGTCAGACCTCACCCCCCATTGGTCGGGGGCGTGCGCCGGAACGCGTCGACCGCGGCTGAATGTATCTGTCCAACTGCCGTCTGCAACAGGTCAATCGGACGAGAATTCTGGACGAGCCCGGTCCGGAATCTGCCGAGAATTCGTGCGAATTCAGGGCAAGTCGGGCTACACAAAAGGCGCAAAAGCCGCATACAACCCGTGCACTTTGGCTACTTCTTATCGGGCGTACGACATGATTCCGAGGTCTACGACCCGCAGACCCGGAACGCGTTCCCCAACTGTACCGCGCTCAATCACACAGAATTGCCCCCTCCGCTTCTCTCACGGAGGGGGCAATCTGTTGAACAATCGGTAACCTGGGTTACCGAAGGTAATGATCGGTCATTCTGTCAGCCGCCGGCGACGGCCGGAATGATGGAGACACCGGCACCTTCCGGGGTCGCGGTCTCCAGGCCCTGCTCGAAGCGGACGTCGTCGTCGTTGACGTACACATTGACGAAGCGGCGCAGCTTGCCCTGGTCGTCCAGCACCCGGGCGGCGATCCCGGTGTGGTTCTTCTCCAGGTCCTCGATGACCTCGGCGAGGGTCGCGCCGTCGGCGGCGACCTCGGCCTGTCCGCCGGTGTAGGTGCGCAGGATGGTGGGGATGCGAACGGTCACGCTCATGCGAGGCCAGCCTCTCGGAAGGAGTCCAGGGTCGGGCGGATGGTGGCGGTGAGGCCGGTGCCGGCCACCGCGTCCAGCGTCTTGAGGCCGTCGCCGGTGTTGAGGACGACCGTGGTGAGCGACGGGTCCAGGACACCGTTCTCGATGAGCTTCTTCGCCACGCCGACAGTCACTCCGCCGGCGGTCTCCGCGAAGATGCCCTCGGTCCGGGCCAGCAGCTTGATCGCGTCCACGACCTGCTCGTCGGTCACGTCCTCCACCGCACCGCCGGTACGCCGGGCGATGTCGAGGACGTACGGGCCGTCGGCCGGGTTGCCGATGGCGAGGGACTTGGCGATGGTGTTCGGCTTCTGCGGGCGGACCACGTCGTGGCCGGCCTTGAAGGCCGTCGACACCGGCGAGCAGCCCTCGGCCTGCGCGCCGAAGATCTTGTAGGGCCGGTCCTCGACGAGCCCGAGCTTGATCAGCTCCTGCAGCCCCTTGTCGATCTTCGTCAGCTGGGAGCCGGAGGCGATCGGGACCACGATCTGGTCCGGCAGCCGCCAGCCGAGCTGCTCGCAGATCTCGTACGCCAGGGTCTTGGAGCCCTCCGCGTAGTACGGCCGCAGGTTGACGTTGACGAAGCCCCAGCCCTCGCCGGCCGGGTCACCGATCAGCTCGGAGCAGAAACGGTTCACGTCGTCGTAGTTGCCCTGGATGCCGACCAGTTCCCCGCCGTACACCGCGGCCATGACGACCTTGCCCTGCTCCAGGTCGTGCGGGATGAACACGCAGGAGCGGAAGCCGGCGCGGGCCGCGGCGGCGCCGACGGCGCCGGCCAGGTTGCCGGTCGAGGAGCAGGAGAGCGTGGTGAAGCCGAAGGCGCGCGCGGCCTCCAGTGCCTGGGCCACCACCCGGTCCTTGAAGGAGTGCGTCGGGTTGCCGGAGTCGTCCTTCACGTACAGCCCGCCGGTGACGCCCAGCTCGCGCGCCAGGTTGTCGGCCTTGACGAGCTGGGTCCAGCCCGGGTTGATGTTGGGCTTGCCGGCCACGTCGGCGGGGACGGGCAGCAGCGGCGCGTAACGCCAGATGTTCGCGGGACCGGCCTCGATGCGCTTACGCAGCTCTTCGGCGTCGTAGGCGGAGAAGTCGTACGCGATCTCCAGCGGGCCGAAACACTCCTCGCAGGCGAACACGGGCCCGAGGGGAACCCGGTGGCCGCACTCGCGACAGCTCAGGGCTGCGGCGGGACCGAGGTCGACGGCGGGATTGCTGGTGCTTGCAACTGTCTGCACAGCCATGGAGGCGAGGCCCTTTCTCCTCATCTTCCTCACGACGCATCTCGCCGTGAGACGGATTTGGCACCTTCCCTAGCCGGGAGCCTCGCCACGTCAACGTGACAAGACCGGCTGGAGGGTTGCCGGGGCTTCAACGGGCCGTATCCCTCTGCCCCTCTGGATGAGCGGTATTCGGTTGTCAACGCGTCTTGACCCCTCGACATGCGATGGTCATCGGCGTTGTTCAAGACTGTAACCGAAGGCCAGGACAGTTGAGATAGTCGTCCGAACCGCGAGATGGATCACACGGTCACCCCCTGTGATCACGACAGTGAGGAGCCGCAGACCGTGCTGGAAGAAGTCGAACACTGGCTGACCACCCGCTCCTGGTCCGCGACCGACCGTCCGCTCCACCGGATACTCGCCGCCAAGCAGCGCACGGGTCAGTCCGTCTCCGTCGTCCTGCCCGCGCTGAACGAGGAGGAGACCGTCGGCGACATCGTCGCGGTCATCCGCCACGACCTCATGCAGCAGGTCCCACTGGTCGACGAGATCGTCGTCGTCGACTCCGGGTCCACCGACCGCACCTCTATGGTCGCCGCCGCCGCGGGCGCGCGGGTCGTCCACCGCGACGACATCCTCCCGCGCATCCCGGCCGTCCCCGGCAAGGGCGAGGTGCTGTGGCGCTCCCTGCTGGTGACCAGCGGCGACATCATCTGTTTCATCGACGCCGACCTGAAGGACTTCTCCTCCGACTTCGTCTCCGGGATCGTCGGCCCGCTGCTCACCGAACCGGGCGTCGACCTGGTCAAGGCGATGTACGACCGTCCGCTCGCCGGCTATGAGGAGGTGTACGCCGAAGGAGCTCCGCAGAAGGGCGGTGGCGGGCGACGGGTGGGACAGGGCGGCCGGGTCACGGAACTCGTGGCCCGCCCGCTGCTGAACCTGCACTGGCCGCAGCTGGCCGGATTCGTGCAGCCGCTGGGCGGCGAGTACGCGGCCCGCCGCTCGCTGCTGGAACAGCTGCCGTTCCCGGTGGGCTACGGCGTGGAGCTGGGCATGCTGGTCGACGCCCTGCACCTCGTCGGCCTGGACGCCCTCGCCCAGGTCGACGTCGGGGTGCGCAAGCACCGCCACCAGGACGGGCAGGCCCTCGGCCGCATGGCCGCGGCGATCTACCGCACGGCCCAGCTGAGGCTCGCCCGCGGCCACCTCGTCCGGCCCTCCCTCACCCAGTTCGAGCGCGGTGAGGACGGGTTCGAGCCGCGCACCTATTCGGTGGACACCGAGGAGCGGCCGCCGATGGCGGAGATCGCGGAGTACGCGGCGCGCCGGGTGGCGTGAGGGGCGCACGAAAACGGCTGTATACAGCCCCCTTCCGGGGCGGACCGTACGTTTGAGCGTTTCGGGGCCGGGCTAGGTTGAGGCGTATGGCTTCCACCCACGGTGCTGAGGTGCTGGTCGCGTCCAATCGCGGCCCGGTTTCGTACGAGGTCCTCGAGAACGGCTCGCTGCACGCCCGACGGGGCGGCGGCGGGCTGGTCTCGGGTCTGTCGGCCATCGGGCCGGACACGGACGCGGTGTGGGTGTGCGCCGCGCTGGGCGACGGCGACCGGGAGGCGGTACGGCGCGCGGGCGGCGGCCTGCTGCCGGCCGAGGAGACCGGCGGGCAGCGGGTGCGGATGCTCGGCATCGACGCGACCGTGTTCTCCGACGCGTACAACGGCATCGCCAACTCGGTGCTGTGGTTCGTCCACCACATGCTGTACCAGACGCCGCTGGAGCCGATCTTCGACGCGGAGTTCCGGCGGCAGTGGGCGTCGTACGAGGCGTACAACCGCGCCTTCGCCGAGGCGCTGGCGGAAGAGGCGGCGGACGGCGCCGCGGTACTCATCCAGGACTACCACCTGGCCCTCGCCCCCCGGATGCTCCGGCAGCTCCGCCCCGACCTGCGCATCGGCCATTTCTCGCACACCCCGTGGGCCCCGCCGGACTACTTCCGCCTGCTGCCCGACGACATCGCGGCCGAGCTGCTGAGCGGCATCCTGGGTGCGGACCGGGCCGCGTTCCTGACCCGGCGGTGGGCGGACGCGTTCACCGACTGCTGTCACACGGTGCTGGGTCCCGGCATCCCGTCCGGAACCCGGATCGGGGTGCACGGGCTGGGGGCGGACGCGGACTTCCTGCGGGAGCGGGCGCACCGGGCGGACGTGACCGAGCGGATGGCCGTGCTGCGGGAGGAGATCGGCGAGGGGCGCCGGACGATCGTCCGGGTGGACCGCACCGAACTGTCCAAGAACATCGTGCGCGGCCTGCTGGCGTACCGGCAGCTGCTGGAGGACCACCCCGAGTGGCGCGAACGGGTGGTCCATGTGGCCTTCGCCTATCCGTCCCGGCAGGACCTGGCCGTCTACCGCGACTACACGGCGGAGGTGCAGCGGGTCGCGGAGACGATCAACTCCGTGTACGGGACCGCGGGTTGGACCCCCGTCGTGCTGCACGTCAAGGACGACTTCGCGCGCTCCCTGGCCGCGTACCGGCTCGCGGACGTCGCCCTGGTCAACCCGATCCGGGACGGCATGAACCTGGTCGCCAAGGAGGTACCGGTCGTCTCCGACGAGGGGTGCGCGCTGGTGCTGTCCCGGGAGGCCGGGGCGTACGAGGAGCTGGGCGAGGACGCGATCGTGGTGAACCCGTACGACATCGGGGGGACGGCGAGGGCGTTGCACGAGGCGCTGAGCCTGCCGGGAGGTGAGCGGGCGGAACGGTCGAAGAGGCTGGCCGCGGCCGCCACGGCGCTGCCGCCCGTTCAGTGGTTCCTGGATCAGCTGCACGCGCTCGACGGCTAGGGCGTGTGTTCCGCCAGAGCTCGCAGGAGCGCCACGACCCCTCCCGGGCCGTCCACCACGACGTCTGCGCGTTCTGCCAGTTCCGTGACCTCGCTGCTGCCGCTGCAGACCAGCAGGCCGGGGGTGCCGTCGGAGCGGAGTTCGTCCACGGCCGCGAAGGCGGGGAGGTCGCCGAGGTCGTCGCCGGCGTAGAGGACGGACTCGGCGCCGGTGGCGCGGACGTGGTCGAGGAAGGCGACCCCCTTGTCCGTGCCCGGCGGGCGTAGTTCTAGGACCAACCGGCCGGGCTCGACGATCAGGCCGTGCCGGGCGGCGAGGTCGGCGAGGGGTTCGCGCAGGGCCTCGAAGGCGGCCTGGGGGTCGTCGGCGCGGCGGGTGTGGACGGCGACGGCGCGCCCTTTCTCCTCGATCCAGGTGCCGTGCCAGGCGCCGACCCGGTCCAGGAGGCCCGGCAGCTCGGCGCGGACCGCGGCCACGCCGGGGTGGGGCGGGGGCGCGGTGACGGTGCCGGTCACGGCGTCCCAGCGCTCGGCGCCGTAGTGGCCGAGGACGACCAGGTGTTCCAGGCCGGGCACGCCCGCGAAGCCGCCGTACCGCACCGCGACCCCGGCGGGCCTGCCGGTGATCACGGCGACGGAGGCCACCTTGGGGGCGAGCGCGGCGATGGCGGCCACGGCGTCGGGGTGGGCGCGGGCCTGCTCGGGGTCTTCGACGATCGGGGCGAGCGTGCCGTCGAAGTCCAGCCCGATCACTGCTGAGCCGGGCTTCGCGAGCAGCGCCTGCAGTCCGTCCCGGCCGGCCTTGGTCGCCGGAGTCGGCAGAAGGTCCATACAGCGACAGTATCCAGCGCGGGCTCCGGTCACTCCTGGGGCTCAGCGCTCGGATCGGCGTGCCTCGCGGACGCGGCGCAGGCGGTTCACCGTCACCGGATCCAGCGCGAGCGCCCGCTCGTCGTCCAGCAGGGCGTTGAGGAGCTGGTAGTGGCGCACCGGTGCCAGGCCCAGTTCCTCGCGTATCGCCCGTTCCTTCGCGCCGGGGCCGGGAAAGCCCCGGCGCTCCAGCGCGAGGATGGCCTTCTCACGGCTGCCCAGTTCCATGGGGGCAACCGTAACGCCGGCCACGGACAGCCGGCTCAGTTCACGTCGCTGCTGTCCGCCGCCGTCGCCGTCGACTGGAGGCGGGTCAGTATGCCGATGGGGCTGCCGCCGGGGGCGACCGCCTGGCCTATGTCCTTCTTCACGGCCGCGCTGACCGCCGCCCAGGAGGTCTTGCCGACGGGATACAGCTCGGAGGTCGGCAGCTGGTCGAGGAAGGGGTGCAGGTCCTTGTCCGCGGCCGCGCCCGACTGGGTCATGGTGTCCGACGCGGAGCCGGTGACCGGCAGCAGCCCGTACTCGCGGGAGAAGGCGAGGACGTTCTTCTCGTTGTAGACGAAGTCGAGGAAGTCACCGATCTGCCGGGCGTGCCCGTTCTGCCGGAAGCCCATCATCCAGTCGGCGACGCCCATCGAGGCCTTGGCCTTGCCGGCCCGGCCCGGCATCGGGACCATGCCGAACTTCACGCCCTTCTTGGCGGCCTGCTGGATCAGCGTGGGATGCCCGTTGAGCATGCCGACCTGGCCGTCGGCGAAGGAGGCGAAGGCGGCCGCGCGGTTGAGCCTGCCGGGTGCCACGGGTCCGGTCAGTCCCTTGCCGACCAGCTCGTCCTTGAGCCAGGTGAGGGTCTGGATGTTCTGCGCCGAGTCGATCGTGTAGGTGCCGAGGGCGTCGGTGTAGCCGGTGCCGTTGCCGCCGCTCAGCAGCCACTGCATGGTCTCGGCCTGGGCCTCCTCGGAGCCGAGCGGCAGCGCGTAGGGGTACTTCACGCCCTTGGCCTTGAGCGCCTTCGCGTCGGCGGCCAGCTCGCTCCAGGTGGTCGGCGGGGTGATGCCGGCCTGGGTGAAGAGGGTCTTGTTGTAGAAGAGCACCCGGGTGGAGGCGGCGAACGGGATGCCGTACTGCACGTGCTTCCACTCGCCCGCGTCGGAGAGCTGGGAGAGGAAGTCGGCCTGGGTGCGGATGGAGAGCAGGTCGGAGGCCTGGTACAGCTTGCCCGCGGCCGCGTAGTCGGCGTAGGCGCCGATCTGGGCCAGGTCGGGGGCGTGTCCGGCGTCGACCATCTCCTTGACCTTGCGGTCGACGTCGTTCCAGGAGTAGACGCTGACCTCGACCTTCACGCCGGAGTGCTGGGACTCGTACGCGTCGGCCAGCTTGTCCCAGTACTTCTGCGAGCTGTTCGCCTTGGAATCGCCGTAGTCGGCGGCGACGAGTCTGAGGGTCACGTCGGAGGACCCCGTGCTCCCGCAGCCGCCGAGGACCGCCGTCATGCCCAGTGCGGACACCACCGCGATCGTTCCTGCCGTACGCCGAAGCACCGTCAAAGCCCCAACCCTGCTGTCTGACCGTTCAATATGTGGACACATAAGGTCTACACCACGTGAGTGGACTAGACCTCTTGTGGGTCCGGGGGTCACACTGTCCCCCGTGAGACATGTCATCGCCCTGGACGTGGGCGGTACCGGGATGAAGGCGGCCCTCGTCGGCGACGACGGCGCGCTGCTGCACCGCGCCCGCCGGGCGACCGGTCGCGAGCGCGGGCCCGAGGCGGTGGTCGAGGGCATCCTCGGCTTCGCCGCCGAGCTGCGCGCGTACGGCGTGGAGCGCTACGGCGAGCCCGCCGCCGCGGCCGGCCTCGCGGTCCCCGGCATCGTCGACGAGGAGCACGGCGTCGCCGTCTACGCGGCCAACCTCGGCTGGCGGGACGTACCCCTGCGCGAGCTGCTCGCGAAGCGGCTCGGCGTGCCCGTGGCGCTCGGCCACGACGTGCGCACCGGCGGGCTCGCCGAGGGCCGGATCGGCGCGGGCAAGGGCGCCGACCGGTTCCTGTTCGTGCCGCTGGGCACCGGCATCGCCGGGGCCATCGGCGTGGACGGGCGGGTGGAGGCGGGCGCGCACGGCTTCGCCGGCGAGATCGGCCATGTCGTCGTACGGCCCGGCGGGACCCCGTGCCCCTGCGGGCAGCGCGGCTGCCTGGAGCGGTACGCCTCCGCGTCCGCCGTCAGCGAGGCGTGGGCGGCGGTCTGCGGGGACCCGGACGCGGACGCGGCCGACTGCGCGAAGGCCGTCGCGTCCGGTGACCCGAACGCCGTCCGGGTCTGGCAGGAGGCGGTGGACGCGCTCGCCGACGGGCTGGTCACCGCGCTCACCCTGCTGGACCCGCGCACGCTGATCATCGGTGGCGGCCTGGCCGAGGCGGGGGAAGTGTTGTTCCAGCCACTGCGGGACGCCGTCCGGCAGCGGGTCACCTTCCAGAAACTGCCGTCCATCGTCCCCGCCGCCCTCGGCGACACCGCCGGCTGCCTGGGCGCGGGACTTCTCGCCCGGGATCTCCTCGACTCCACGGACCCTACGGAGGTAACCGCCTGATGGCTCCCAGCTTGGTTCTCGCAGGTGCTCGGGTGGTGCTGCCCGGCGGGGTGGCGGACGACGGGCGTGTGGTCGTGGAGGGCACGAAGATCACGACGGCCGCGGCGGCCGGCGCCGAGGGCACGGCGGCCACGGGCGCAGCTCCCGCGGCCGCCGAGGTCCTCGACGTCCGCAACCACTGGCTGGTCCCCGGCTTCGTGGACATCCACAACCACGGCGGCGGCGGAGCCTCCTTCTCCGGTACGGCCGAGGACGTCCTGACCGCCCTGCGCACCCATCGCCTGCACGGCACGACCACGCTGGTCGCCTCCACGGTCACCGACGAGATGGACCTGCTGGTGCAGCAGGCCGGACTGCTGAGCGAACTGGCCGAACAGGGCGACATCGCCGGCATCCACTTCGAGGGGCCGTTCATCTCCCCGTGCCGCAAGGGCGCCCACTCCGAGGAGCTGCTGCGCGACCCGGAGCCGGCCGAGGTGCGCAAGCTGATCGACGCGGCGCGCGGCCGGGCGAAGATGGTCACCCTCGCCACCGAGCTGCCGGGTGGCATCGACTCCGTACGGCTGCTGGCGGAGCACGGCGTGATCGCCGCCATCGGCCACACGGACGCCACCTACGAGCAGACGGTCGAGGCCATCGACGCGGGCGCCACCGTCGCCACCCACCTCTTCAACGCCATGCCCACCCTCGGCCACCGCTCCCCCGGCCCGATCGCCGCCCTGCTGGAGGACGAGCGGGTGACGGTCGAGCTGATCAACGACGGCACCCACCTCCACCCCGCCGCACTGGAGCTGGCGTTCCACCACGCGGGCGCCTCCCGGGTCGCGTTCATCACCGACGCGATGGACGCGGCCGGCATCGGCGACGGCCGCTACATGCTCGGCCCGCTGGAGGTCGAGGTCAGCGAGGGCGTGGCCCGTCTGGTGCACGGCGGCTCGATCGCGGGCTCCACGCTCACCCTGGACCGCGCCTTCAAGCGGGCGGTGACCGTCGACCGCCTGCCCGTCCAGGACGCGGTGGCGGCCCTCTGCGCCAACCCGGCCCGCCTGCTGGGCCTCTTCGACCGCATCGGCTCCCTGGAGCCCGGCAAGGACGCGGACCTGGTCCTGCTGGACGCGAACTTCGACCTCAAGGGCGTGATGCGCCGGGGTGAATGGGTGGTCACGCCCCAACTGCCCTGATCCGTGCCCTGCTTCGCCGGACGGCGGCCGATCCTCGCACTGGGCCGGCCGCCGTCTCTTTGGCATGATCGTGCCCCCGGAAACCGATGGCGCACGGACTTCGAGGGAGGTCGGCCCGGGTGATCCTCACGGTCACACTGAACACCGCTCTCGACATCACCTATCGCGTACGGTCCCTGCGGCCGCACGCTTCGCACCGCGTCTCGGACGTCATCGAACGGCCGGGCGGCAAGGGCGTGAACGTGGCCCGGGTGCTCGCGGCCCTCGGCCACGAGGTGACGGTCACCGGGTTCGCCGGCGGTGCCACGGGCCGCGCGGTGCGCGACCGGCTCGCCGGGACACCCGGGGTGACGGACGCCCTGGTCCCGGTCACCGGGGCGACCCGGCGCACGATCGCCGTCGTCGACGAACTCTCCGGCGACACGACCCAGTTGAACGAACCGGGCCCCCACATCTCCCCCACCGAGTGGGGCGCCTTCCTGGACCGCTACGAGGAACTCCTGCCCTCCGCCTCGGCGGTGGCCCTGTCCGGCAGCCTGCCGCCGGGGGTGCCGGTGGGCGCCTACGCGGGCCTGATCCGCACGGCACGCACCCTCGGCGTCCCCGTCCTCCTGGACACCAGCGGAGAACCCCTGCGCCGCGGGGTGGCCGCCCGCCCCGACATCATCAAGCCCAACTCCGACGAACTGGCCGAACTCACCGGCTCCCACGAGCCGTTGCGTGCCACCCAGGACGCCCGCCGCCGAGGCGCCCACGCGGTGATCGCCTCCCTCGGCCCGGAGGGCCTGCTCGCGGTCACCCCCGAGGGCCGCTGGCGCGCCGCCCCACCCGCCCACGTCCACGGCAACCCGACGGGCGCGGGCGACTCGGCGGTGGCGGGCCTGCTGTCGGGCCTGGTGGAGCACCTCCCGTGGCCGGACCGCCTGGCCCGCGCGATCGCACTGTCGGCAGCGACGGTACGGGCACCTGCGGCGGGCGAGTTCGACCGGGCGGCGTACGAGGAGCTGCGGGGGCGGGTGGCGGTGACCGGAGTGGTCAGCGCGGCGTGATCCTCGCGAAGAGGACTGCAACTGGCGTGCCCCTGCTCGGTGTTGCGTAAGTCACTGTCCGACAGACGGGCGGCGCGTCCGCATCGCGGGCGAAGCAGTGTGCGTGTGAGATACAGATACAAGTGCAGACGCATGACATGTGTGTGGCAGGTACGTGTCGCGACCGCATATCAGCAGGTCACCGCCATCGAGTTTCACTCATTGAAGGCTCAATATGCGCCAAATGAAAGGGTTTGATTGCATTCGGCGGCGCATTCCATGAAGCATCGTTGACTGTGCGTCCAGGCGAGTTGACGTCGGCGCATGAAAGAGCACGAACCTGGGGGGAGAGGCACATGGGTCACCCACGTCCCGCACGGGACGCGAGTCCCATAATACGGACTGCGCTGGGGAGCATCCCGGCGTACCGGCCAGGGCGGTCCACGCCACAGACCTACAACACGCCACAGACCTACAAACTGTCGTCGAACGAGAACCCCTTCCCGCCTCTGCCAGGCGTCATCGAGCGCGCGGCAGCGGCGGCCCAGCGGCTGAATCTCTACCCGGACCTGCGGTGCACCGGACTCGTCCACGAACTGGCCACACGGCTGGACGTACCGGAGGAGCATCTCGCTACGGGCACCGGATCGGTCGGCGTGACCCAGCAGCTTCTTCAGGTCACCTGCGAACCCGGCGACGAAGTCCTGTACGCCTGGCGGTCCTTCGAGGCGTACCCCGTGCTGACCCACGTCGTGGGGGCGCGGCCTGTGCAGGTGCCGTTGACCGACGGAGAGGCGCACGACCTCGACGCCATGGCGGACGCGATCACCGAGCGGACCCGGCTGATCTTCGTGTGCAATCCCAACAACCCCACCGGCACGATCGTGCGCCGGGCAGAGCTGGAGCGGTTCCTGGACCGGGTGCCGGCCGACTGTCTGGTGGTGCTCGACGAGGCGTACATCGAGTTCGTCGACGACCCGGACTACCCGGACGGCATCGAGCTCTACCGGGACCGGCCCAACGTCTGCGTACTGCGCACCTTCTCGAAGGCGTACGGTCTCGCCGGACTCCGCGTGGGCTACGCCGTGGCGCACGAGCCCGTCGCCACCGCGCTGCGCAAGGTGGCGGTGCCCTTCGGCGTGACCCAGTTCGCGCAGGACGCGGCCGTGGAGTCACTGCGGTCCGAGGAGGCGATGCGGGAACGGGTCGCAGCCGTGTCGGCCGAGCGCGAGCGGGTGTTCGGCACACTCGTGGAGCAAGGGTGGCGAGTGCCGCCGTCGTACGCCAACTTCGTCTGGCTGCGCACGGGGGAGCAGACCGACGCGTTCAGCGAAGCCTGCGAGAACGAGGGCATCCTCGTCCGCGCGTTCGGCGGCGAGGGCGCCCGGATCAGCCTGGGCACCCCGGCCGCCAACGACCACTTCCTGTGGGCCGCAGAGCGCTTCCTCAAGCAGTGTCCGGACGTCCGGCGGGATCACCGGTAGCTCCCCGGGCGCGGATCGCGCCGCGCAGAGCCCACTGGCCGACGGCGGCCAGACAGCACAAGCCTGCGCACACGTACCAGAGAAGCGAAGCACTGATCGTCAGCAGATGTGTGCCACCGAGTGGTGCGGTGAACGAGCCTAGACCCCAGGCCAGTCCGTACCACCCGTTGTAACGGCCACGCAGCTCCACGGGGGCGAGATCCGCCACCACTGCCGCGCCGATCGAGGTCAACAGGACCTCGCCCACCGTCCACACGACGACGGCGGCGGCATATCCGGGAGTCGAGGAGACCCACGCGGTCACCGCGTTCCCGGCGGCCATCAACAGCATTCCGGCCACCAGCCCATGGGTCCGATCGAGGTGACTCAGGCGGTGTCCGAGCAGCGGCTGGAGCAGCACGATCGTCAGCCCGTTCAGGGCCATGACGAGTCCGTACGACGAGGTGGGCAGGGAGTCCTGCTCCATGGCGAGAGGCAGGGTCGTGAGGGCCTGCATGAACACGAAGGCGCAGAGCAGCGTGACGACGACGAAGGCGACCATCACTCGGTCCCGCAGGACGTCGGTGGCGCGTCCGCCGGCCGCTCCGGGGGCCCGGTCGACCCGCTGTTCGGGCACGCCCCGCCACACCAGCACGCCGAAGAGCACACAGGTCATGGCGTCGATCCAGAACAGGGTCAGGAAGCCCTGCCGGGCCAGTGCCCCGCCGATGGCCATCGACAGGGAGAAGCCGAGGTTGACCGCCCACAGCAGCATGCCGAAGGCCCGCGGCCGGTGCTCCGCCGGGATCAGGTCGGCGACGATCGCCTGCGAGGCCGGCCGGAAGAGATCCATGGCGACACCGAGGGCGAAGGCCAGGACGACGATGACCGCCGTGTGCCGCGCGTAGCCGAGACCGATCATCGCCGCCGCGGTGACGAGCATCCCTCCGGTGAGCGCCACCCTGCGGCCGAACCGGTCCGCGATCGCACCGCCCACGGGCTGTGACACCACCCCGCCCGCACCGAGCACCGCGAGCACGGCCCCGACCTCGGTGGCGGAAAAGTTCCGGCCGCCGCTCAGGTAGTAGGAGAGAAAGGGAATCACCATGGTCCCGAAACGATTGATCAGCGTTCCGGACCAGAGAATCCAGAAAGGTCTCGGAAGACCTCCGAATCGCGTGTCTATTAGCGTCCGCGTGGCCTGAAACCGACCTTTGGTTTGTGCGGACTCGATCTCTTCAACCGACATGGGACCAGATCTTCGCACGTCCCCGTCGACGGAAACAACAGACCTAATTGACCGGCAAGCAGAGAACACAAGGGGAAACCGTGAGGATTCATCCGCCCGAGGGCGGGAACGAGGCAGCGAACGAGACCGTGAACGCAGGGCACGTCGTCCTCGTCGACACGTACGAGACCGCGTCGCACGGCGTTCCGCAGACCGCCCGGCACATCGCCCCGGCCTTCCGGCGCGCCGGCTGGTCGTGCGTCCGGGTGCAGAGCGCGCCGGAGCCGCCCGCCGTCTACCGCTCGGCCCGGCCGACGCTGGAGAACTACGTCGCCAACATCACCCACGACGGCGATCTCGCCCGGACCGTGGAGCAGTTGCGGCCGTACGCACCGGTGGCCGTGGTCGCCGGCGGCGAGTACGGCGTGGCCTTCGCCGACACCCTGAGCGAAGCACTGGGCGGCACCGTCCCGACCAACGGAACCGCCCTCAGCCGGGCCCGCCGGGACAAGGCCGAGATGGCGGAGAGGGTCCGCGCCGCCGGACTGCGCACGGCCCGGCAGCTGCGCGCCGAGACCGAGGCGGAGCTGGTCGAGTGGCACCGCAAGACCGGTGGCCGGATCGTCGTCAAGCCGCTGAGCAGCGCGGGCGGCGACGGCGTCTCGTTCTGCGACACCCCCGAGGAGTCGGCCGCCGCGTTCCGCTCCCTCGTCGGCGCGCCGGACATCTTCTCGCTGCCCAACACCGCCGTGCTGGCCCAGGAGTACCTGGTCGGCACCGAGTACATCGTCAACACGGTCAGCCGGGACGGGCTCCACCACGCCGCCGAGATCTGGTCCAGCTCCCGCTACAGCGTCAACGGCGTACGGGACCTGTCCGGGGCCTGCTTCATCGTCGAGCGGCAGGGCAAGGTCCAGGACCAGCTGGTCGAGTACGCGTTCGGGGTCCTGGACGCGCTCGGCATCCGGCACGGCCCGGCGCACGTCGAGCTGAAGCTGACCCCCGAGGGCCCCTGTCTCATCGAGGCCGGCGCCCGGCTCTCCGGCGGCGACCTCCCCCACTACGCCCACCTGGCCACCGGCGAGTCCCAGCTCGACTGGACCGTCGACGCCTACGTACGGCCCCGCCGGTTCGCCGCGCGCCGCGGACAGCCGTACACGATCGACCAGTACTTCGCCTGGGTCGCCCTCATCTCCCCGCTGGCCGGGAAGCTCAGGAAGTACCGGAACACCGACGAGATCCGCTCACTGGAGAGTTTCCGCGAGATGTGGGAACTGGTGCGCCCCGGCGGCGAACTCGTTCGCACCGTCGACGACACCACATATCCAGTGATCATCAATCTGATGCACGACACCGAAGCAGTTCTGCAGCGCGACATGGGCACCATACGATATCTGGACGGGACGGGATTTTATGAGCTTGCGGACTGAGAACCTGACGACCCCGAATTCGCCCGCCGACGCCTCCGCGGCGGCGCCCGAGGGAATTTCCCCTCGTTTCCACGCCGACATTCCGGCGGCCCCGCGCTATGCGTCCGTCGCCACCCTCGCCGACGATCCCGCGGGGCTGACGTGCAGTGTCACCGTCGGTCTGCGGTGGGGCGCGAGCAGCGGGAAGGCCGGACGGCTCCTCGGGTACCCCTCGTTCGAGGAGGCGGCCGAGTCGGTGAAGGACGGCCGCCACGACGCCCTGCTGGTGGCCGGCGCCTATCCGGAGATCCGCACGTTCTTCTTCGACGCCGGCCTGTCGGCGGTGGAGAGCTTCATCAGCCCCCTGCCCGACATGGTCTTCGCCGCGCCGGAGCACAACGCCGCGCTGGAGCGGTTCGACACCGTGCACTACCACCCGGCGACCAGGGTGCTCTTCGAGACACACGTCCAGGGCCGTACGAACGACGCCGTGCAGGCCACCTCCAACAGCGCCGCGTGCCGTGACGCCCTGGAGAACCCCGGCCAGGCGGCGGCGATCACCAACCGTACGTGCGCCGACCACTACGGACTGACGACCCTCAAGGTCCTCTCCCGGGGAACCCCCATGAGCTTCGTCGTCTTCGAACCGAAGAACCGCAGGAACCAGCAGAGTTAGAGTCAGCCGAGTAAGCCGAGTTCAGCAGAGACACCGAGGAACCGCATCACCATGCCCGAACTGCTTCGCACCGTCATCGCCGTCGACAAGAACCTCGAAGCGGGGGCCGTCGCCAACGCCTCGGCCGTCGTCATGGGCCAACTGGCCCGGCTCAACGCCGAGATCTACGCCGACGACGTCCACGACGCGGACGGGGCGCTGCATGCCGGGATCCGGTTCAACACGGTGATCCTCTCGGGCCGCAGCAGCCATCTGCTGCTCCTCGCCGAGGCGGCCCGGGCCGAGGGCCTCCGACCAGTGCTGTTCGGGACCCGCGGCCAGGAACTCAGCAACCGCTTCGACGACTACCGCGCGATGTGCGCCGAGTCGCCCACCAGCGACCTCGGTGTATGCGCAGTGGGCGTCACAGGCGAACACGAACACATCCGCACCCTGACAAAGCGCTTCAGCGTGTACAAGGGGTAGCCGGCATTCCGGAGATCAGCGCGGCCTAGCTGTCCCGCTTGACCTGGCCCTTCTTGATCCAGAGCTGGTCCAGCAGGACGTTGCACTTGTCGCCGGCCTGGCAGGAGATGGAGATGGTGTTGGGGCCCTTGTTCAGGGTCGGCCACACATAGGAAGTGGTCCAGCCCTTGGCGAAGTCCCCGTCGGCCGCATGCCGGTAATTGTCCAGGCCCAGCTTGCTGCCGAACTCCTTGCCGTTGACGGTGACCGTCATCGACTGGTCCTCGCCGGTCGCGCTGTAGTTCACGAAGAGGGTGTACGGACCGTCCTCGGGAATGTTGTCGACCGTCCAGGTCACCGAGGAACCGACCGTGTTGAGGCCGCCCACGTAGGCACCACCGGAGGCCTGCGCGCCGCTGACGTCCGAGGCCGTGGCCGCACCGCCGGACAGCTGGACGGACTTGTCCGCGGCATCGGCCTTCGGCAGCTCCCCCGCAGCCGCCGAGCTGCTGCCCGACGGGCTCGGCTTGCTGCTCTGGGACTGGGTCGGGGACGTGCCCGAGACGGTGTCGGACTTGTCGTCGTCCGAGCCGTTGATGATGGCGATGCTGATGCCTACGACGACCGCGGCGACCACCGCGATGGCGCCGATCAGCAGGCCCTTGGTGTTGGGGCCTCGGCGGCCGGCGGGCGGTGCGGGCTGCCGGCTGGTCGGTGCGCCGCCGGAGAGGGTCTCGGGGGCCTGGTAGTGGGCGTTCGGCTGGCCGTAGGTGCCCTGCTGCTGCGGGATGGTGGGCTGCTGACCGTAGGCACCCTGCTGCTGGCCGTAAGGGCCCGGCTGCTGGCCGTACTGGCGCTCGCCGACCGCGCGCACCCTGCTGCTCCTGCTGACCGAGTTCGGGTAGCCGTAACCGCCGGACGGCGGCTGGGCACCTCTGGCCTGGCCGTCGGCGTACAGATAGCCGAACGGGTCGTCGTCCTCGGGCGTGCTCGCGCCGTTGTCGCCGGGCGTCATCCCTGGTACTCCTCAGCAGGTGGTGCGGGCGGATGCGATACAGGTGTGGAATGGCGAGCCTACCCGCTCCGGCTGACCCAAACGGGTGACTCAGACCGCATCAGCTCACTGACCTGCAGATCATCCGGCGCGTCGATGCTGTTTGGGACGAGATCGTTTCTCTACGTACATCCGCTCGTCGGCTGACTTCAACACTTCGTCCGCAGTCATGCCGCAGTGTGCCCACCCGATGCCGAAGCTGGCGCCCACCCGGACCGCCCGGCCCTCGGCGCGGATCGGCTGGATGATCTCGTTGCGCAGGCGTACGGCGAGGTCCTGGGCGTCGGCCTTGCCCAGGCCGTCGGCGAGGATCACGAACTCGTCGCCGCCGAGCCGGGCGACCGTGTCCCCGTCCCGCACGCCCCTGCTGAGCCGGCGGGCGACCTCGATCAGGACCGCGTCGCCCGCGTTGTGGCCGAAGCGGTCGTTGATCGACTTGAAGCCGTCCAGGTCGCAGAAGAGGACCGCGAGGCCCTTGGTGCCGTCGTCGCGGCCCTCCTCGGGGGCGACGGTGTGGACGTGGTGGTCGAAGCCCTCGTACGACTCCGCGCCCGGGGCGAAGTCGAAGCCGTGGGCGGTGGGGGTGTCGAAGGCGGGGTGTCCGTAGGCCGCGTCCAGGGACTCCAGGGCGCCGGGCTGGGCCGCACGCTGGCACAGCCGGGCCGCCAGGCGCGAGCGCAGCTCGGCGGAGTTCGGCAGGCCGGTGAGGGAGTCGTGGGAGGCGCGGTGGGCGAGCTGCAGCTCGCGGCGCTTGCGCTCCTCGATGTCCTCGACGTGGGTGAGCAGGAAGCGCGGGCCGTCGGCGGCGTCGGCGACGACGGAGTTGCGCAGCGAGACCCACACGTAGGTGCCGTCGCGGCGCCCGAGGCGGAGTTCCGCGCGGCCCCCCTCGGCGGAGGTCCTCAGCAGCGTGCCGATGTCCTCGGGGTGGACGAGGTCGGAGAAGGAGTAGCGGCGCATCGCGGAGGCGGGGCGGCCCAGCAGGCGGCACAGGGCGTCGTTGGTGCGCAGGATCCGGCCGTGCTGGTCGCCGCCCATCTCGGCGATCGCCATGCCGGAGGGGGCGTACTCGAAGGCCTGCCTGAAGCTTTCCTCGCTGGCTCGCAGGGCCTGCTGCTCGCGCTCCAGGCGGACCAGGGCACGCTGCATGTTGGCTCGTAGACGCGCGTTGCTGATCGCGATGGCGGCCTGGAAGGCGTACATCTGGAGGGCCTCGCGGCCCCAGGCGCCGGGGTGGCGGCCGTTGCGCGGCCGGTCGACGGATATGACGCCGAGCAGTTCGCCGCAGGAGCCGCCCTGCACGCCGGGCGTGTACATCGGCGCGAAGAGCCGGTCGGAGGGGTGCCACTCGTCCTCGAAGCGCGGCGCGGGCCCGTCGGTGTACCACTGCGGGACGTCGTCGTCGTCCAGCACCCAGCCCTCGGTGTGCGGTATGAACACCAGGTCGCCCCACTGCTCGCCCATGTTCAGCCGCCGCAGCCAGGATTCGCGGGAGCCGACCCGGCCGGTGATCAGGGCCTCGGCCGCGGAGTTGCCGGAGAACGCGGCGACCACGAGGTCCCCGTCCGGGCGTACGAGGTTGACGCACGCCATCTCGAACCCGAGGGCGCTCACCGCGCCGTCGGCGACGGTCTGCAGTGTGTCCGCCAGGCTGCGCGCCGTGTTCATGTCAGCCATGACCTGGTGCAGCTGCCGCAGGGACGCAAGGCGGACATACGGCTCCGACTCGGTCTCCATGCTCGCCCTCCCCCCGAGACCTCGCAGCGAATCAAGGGTTGTCTTCGGCGCTTCCTTACGCTGGTGCTCTTGTGTGCTCTTACAGCTTCCCGCCACTGAATCACAGCGCGCTGCCCACTCGGTACACAGGGTCAACAATTCCTGTCCCTTGTGACTCAAGTCACAGGGGAACATGAACAATTGAGTGGAGTTTCTGCGTTTTCCCTGTGTGATTACTGAACGCAGTCTTTGTCAGTGTGTTCGGATGATGCACACATCGGCGGCGCTTCCTGGTCCCGCGGTCCTAGGACCCGGCTCGGGCCAGGGTCCGATGCGGCGCGCAGGGTACGGAGATTAGCGTTTCCGGCGTGCTGAAGACTCCCTCACCCACCGCCGCACCCCCGTCCGGGCATGCTGAGGGGGTGAGCAACGACGAGTTCCGGGCCGCGATGTCCCGGCTGGCCGCGGGCGTGGTCCTGGTGACCGCGCAGGAGCCGCCGCTGGACCCGGACGACCCGACCGCGCCGGGCGTCGAGGACGTCGGCATGACCGCCACCGCCTTCATGTCCGTCTCGCTGGACCCGCCGCTGGTCCTGGTCAGCCTGCGCACCGGCGCCCGCATGGACGACCTGCTCGACGAGCAGCCGCTGTGGGCCGTCTCGGTCCTCTCCGAGAGCCAGCGTCACATCGCCGGCCGCTTCGCCATGAAGGGCCGCATCAGCGACCGCCTGCTCTTCGAGGACCTCCCCTACGTCCGCGGCGAGGCCACCGGCGCCCCGCTGATGGGCGGCGCGCTGGCCACCCTGGAGTGCCGCACCGAGCAACGGGTGACGGCCGGCGACCACACCCTCGTCATCGGCCGGGTACTGACCGCGCGGGTGCCGAGCGCGGAGGGCGGGGCGCTGCTCTATTTCCGGGGCCGTTACCGGCAGTTGGGGTAATCGGGCACCGCGGAATTCCGGCCGTGCCGTGAACGCCCCGCCTAATGTGCGCGGATGACCGCTCGCCCGGAAGAAATAACCCCGCGGAATCCCGAAGCCGCTCTCACCATCCGCGCCATGATGAGGCGCCGTTGGGCCGGCCTGACCCGCCGGACAGGCCCTAGACGGGCTCGACGGTGAGCGTGGCCAGCCGTGCCGGATCGGACACGACCTCGATCACCGCGATCCGGTCGCGTACGAAGGTGAAGGTCAGGACGCGCTCGGGGCGGCCGTCGGCGGCCTGGGCCACCAGGCCGGGCACACCGTCGATCAGCGCCGGGTGCGCGATCTGGCCCAAGCGGGCATAGCCGGTCGCGCCGGCGGCGACCGCGGCCGCGCCGGCGGTCACACCGGCCTCGCTGCGGGCCACCACGTCCGGGTCGAGCACGGCCAGCAGACCCTCGAAGTCGCCGTCCCGCGCGGCGGCCAGGAAGGCGTCCACGACGTCCCGCTGCCGGGCGAGGCGGGCGTCCGGGACCTCGGCGCCGCGCACCCGCCGCCGGGCCCGGCTGGCGAGCTGCCGGGCGGCCTCCGGGCTGCGGCCGAGAACGCCGCCGATCGCCTCGAACGGCACCGCGAACAGGTCGTGCAGCACGAACGCGAGCCGCTCGGCGGGCGTGAGGGTGTCGAGGACGACGAGCAGGGCGACCCCGACCGAGTCGGCGAGCAGGGCGTCCTGAGCGGGGTCCGGCTCGGCGGACGGCTCCGGGTGCCAGGTGTCCAGGGGCTGCTCGGCACGCGAGCGGCGGGAGCGGAGCATGTCCAGGCAGACCCGGCCGACGACCGTGGTCAGCCAGCCCCCGAGGTTCGCCACCTGCCGCTCGTCGGTCCGGCTGAGCCGGAACCACACCTCCTGCACGGCGTCCTCGGCCTCGGCGGTGGACCCGAGCATGCGGTGGGCGACGGCACGGAGACGGCCCCGGTGCGTCTCGAAGCGCTCGGCGAGAAAGTCGTGGTCACTCATGGGCGGGCCGCCCTCTCCATCCCGTTCCGTCTGCGGTCGGTGGGATGACGGATCAGGGAGCGGAGATGTGACATCCGCCCGCGCACCGACGCCGGGCGCGGCTACCCCCAGTCCCGCCCCGAGCGGCCCCGCTTCGTGTCCGAGCGCTGCTTCTTCTCGCGCAGCCGGCGCTCGTTGATCCCGCGCGGGATACGGGTCGGTCTGCGGGGCTTGGGCGGGGGTGCGGTGGCCTCGGCGAGGAGGGCGGCGAGGCGGACGGCGGCGGTCTCGCGGTTGCGCCACTGGGAGCGGTGCTCGGAGGACCGTACGACAACGACCCCGTCCACCAGGCGCCCGGCCAGCCGCTGCAGCGCCCGCTCCTTCCACACCTCGGGGAGCGCCTCGGTGTGCGCGAGGTCGAAGCGCAGCTCCACCTGCGAGTCGCTGGTGTTCACGTGCTGCCCGCCGGGCCCCGAAGACCTGGAGAAACGCCACGCCAGCTCGGCCTCGGGAAGCGAGACCGAGCCACGGATGATGTAGGGCCCGGACATGCGTCCCATGTTCCCGGTCCGGCCCGCCTCACGTCACCCGGTTTTCGCCGTCGGTAAAAAAGGTAAAGGCATCCGGAACCACCGGGACCCCCCTCGACGTTCTTCGGGGTGACGGTAGCTTCGTCGGCACAGAAACCTAAAGGGAAGGGACTCCCAATCATGGCTGTAAGCCTGTCCAAGGGTGGCAACGTCTCGCTCACCAAGGAGGCTCCGGGCCTGACCGCCGTCACCGTGGGCCTCGGCTGGGACGTCCGCACCACCACCGGCACGGACTTCGACCTGGACGCTTCCGCGATCGCGGTGAACACGCAGGGCAAGGTCTACTCCGACGGCCACTTCGTGTTCTTCAACAACAAGCAGACCCCGGACAACTCCATCGTCCACACGGGCGACAACCGTACGGGTGAGGGCGCCGGCGACGACGAGGCGATCAACGTCAACCTCGCAGCCCTCCCGGCCGACATCGACAAGATCGTCTTCCCGGTCTCCATCTACGACGCCGAGAACCGCGGCCAGAACTTCGGCCAGGTCCGCAACGCCTACATCCGCATCATCAACCAGGCGGGCGGCGCAGAGATCGCCCGCTACGACCTCTCCGAGGACGCCGCCACCGAGACGGCCATGGTCTTCGGCGAGCTGTACCGCAACGGCGCGGAGTGGAAGTTCCGCGCGGTGGGCCAGGGCTACGCCTCGGGCCTGGTGGGCATCGCCCAGGACTTCGGTGTGAACGTCTGACGCGCGCTGCGCTGAGCGGGAGCCCCTGGCGGTGGTGTGCTGCGGCCGGGGGCTCCGGCGTTCGGTCGGTTCGCGGACGCGTACGGAACGAAGTTCGCCCAGGCGCCGTGCGAAGGCCGGGCGGGGGCCGGCGGTCGACGACGCTGCGGAGCCCGGGCAGTAGCGATGAGCACGCGCAGGCTCCCGGCCAACCGGGCCCTGTCAGCCCATCGGCCGGTAATAGCCCAGCACAGCAGCCAGTTGGGTGAACCACTCCCCCAGCCGCGCCCTCGGCTTCGCCTCGACCACGCACTCGTAGACGCTGCCGTCCAGGAGGACCACCGCCACCATCAGGTCCTTGCCGGACGGGCTCGCCTTGTAGTGGACGCGGCTGATCTCCTGCCAGGACATGTCGATGGACAGGCCGTGGTCCTCGAAGGCCACACCTGAGGTGTCGACCACGACCGAGTTGTGGCGGTCGACGGCCATGAACTCCGGACCGCCGGCAGGTGGTGGGGGCGGGGCCGGCGCGTAGGCGTTGGCGTAGTGGGGTGGCGGTGGGCCGAAGCCCGGCGGTGCAGTCGCCGGTGGCGGCGGTGGCTGTTGGCCGTACGGGGGCTGGTTGCCGTACGGCGGTGGCTGCGTGGTCATCGTCTTCCGTCCCCCGATCGTGGTGTGGCTCCTGGGGAAATCTACCCAGTGCGCGGGAGACGCGAAGACCTCGGCCCCCTGCGAAAGGAGACAAAACAGCAGGTAGCGGCAGCAGGTCTGCCTCAGGTCAGCGGATACCGTCGTGCCATGATTCTCGAACAGCTCACCCCGACGGACGGTGCCCTCCCCGGTGAGCTGCTCACCGAACTCACCTCGCTCTACGCCGCCAACCGCGAGTTCTTCGCGCTCAGCGGTGACTTCCCGGATCCGGACGACATCCGGCCGGAGCAGGTGGCGGCGGAGCTGGCCGCGGAACTGGCCCACCCGGACGCCGAGGTGCTGCTGGCCCGTGCCGAGGGGCGGCTGGTCGCGGTCGTGATCACGCTGACCCGCCATCCCGACCCGGCCGACCCCGATCCGTGGATCGGCCTGCTGATGGTCGACGCGGCCGCGCAGGGCAGGGGGTACGGCCGGCGGGTCGCCACGCTGGTCGAGGAGCGCTTCCGCACCGCCGGGCGCCGGGCCGTACGTCTGGCCGTCCTCGACAACAATCCCCAGGGCCTGGCCTTCTGGACCGCCCTCGGCTACGAGGTGATCGGCCACCGCCCCGACCGCACCCTCGGGCGCCCCTGTGCCGTGCTCCGCAAGGTGCTGCGCACCCCCCGGCAGGCGGCCCGCGTCGCCGTCGTCGACCCGGACGGGTCCGTCCTCCTCTTCCGGTACGACAACGTCGAGGTCGGCGTCCACTGGGCGCTGCCCGGCGGCGGCCTGGAGGCGGACGAGGGCCCGCGCGAGGGCGCCCTGCGGGAGCTGTGCGAGGAGACCGGCTGGGCTGATCTGGAGCCGGGCCCCCTCCTGTGCACCTGGGAGCACGACTTCACCCACACCGGCACCCCCGTCCGCCAGCACGAGCACATCTACGTCACCCACGGCCCGCACCGCGAACCCGCCGGGCCCGGTCTGGCCGCCGCCCACGCCGACGACGGCATCCTCACCTGGCGCTGGTGGAGCAGACAGGAGCTGGCCGAGGAGGCGGAGCCGGTGTGGCCGCCGGACCTGGCCCGGCTGCTGGACGAGTGGGAGGGCTGAGCCCGGCGCTCCGGGGCAGGTGTGACGTCAAGGGCTTCGAGTGCGCTTGATTCAGGCGGAGTTGAATACCCCCACCCTGTCCGGATAACGGATTCCGCAGCACGCCTTTCGGATACAAGCACGTAAAGTCTTGTCGGCGGCCTGTCAAACAGGCCGTTCTTGCTGTCACTCTCTCCTCGCCGCCGCAACTCTGTGCATCCCCTGTGTCCCGCCTGCGTCTCCAACCCCACGGAGACCAGCCTGAAGGAGATCGAGTGAGCCAGCAGCCCCACGCTCCCCGCACGTCCCGCAAGACCGCCGTACGCGCCGTCGCCCTGGTCGGCTCGGCCGCCATGGTCGTTCTCGCGCTGCAGAACGGCGCCGCCGCCGCCCCCACGCACACCCCCGGCGCCGCGGCTCTCCAGCTCAGCACCACCGCCCGCGCCGCAGCCCTCGCGTCGGCCCAGCACAACGCCGGCGCGGCAGCCGGCGAACTCGGCCTCGGTGCCAAGGAGAAGCTGGTCGTCCGGGACGTGGTGAAGGACATGGACGGTACCGTCCACACCCGTTACGAGCGGACGTACACCGGACTTCCCGTCCTCGGCGGCGACCTGGTCACCCACGTGGCCAAGAACGGTTCGCTCAAGGGCGTCAACAAGGCGACCAAGGTCCGGATATCCGTGCCGACCACCACCGCGGCCGTCTCCCCCTCGAGCGCGAAGAAGAACGCCCTCGAGGCCGCCGACTCCGCCAAGGCCACGGCCGCCACCCCCCGCAAGGTCGTGTGGGCCGCCGGCGCCAAGCCGGTCCTCGCCTACGAGGCCGTCGTCAAGGGCCTCCAGCACGACGGCACCCCGAGCGAGCTGCACGTCATCACCGACGCGCGGACCGGTAAGGAGATCTACTCCTACGAGGGGATCGACACCGGTACGGGCACCAGCCGGTACAGCGGCACGGTCCCGCTCGGCACCACCGCCTCCGCCTCCGGCGGCTTCGACCTCATCGACGGCGGCCGCGGCGGCCACAAGACGTACGACCTCAACGGCGGCACCAACGGAACCGGCACCCTCTTCCACGACGCCGACGACGCCTGGGGCGACGGCACCGTGACCAACCGCCAGACCGCCGCTGTCGACGCCGCCTACGGCGCCGCCGTCACCTGGGACTTCTACAAGTCCGCCTTCAACCGCAACGGCATCGCGGGCGACGGCAAGGCCGCCTACTCCCGCGTCCACTACGGCAACGCCTACGTCAACGCCTTCTGGAACGACAGCTGCTTCTGCATGACGTACGGCGACGGCGCGAACAACGCCGACCCGCTCACCTCGCTGGACGTGGCCGGCCACGAGATGAGCCACGGGCTGACCGCGGCCACCGCGAAGCTCAACTACAGCCGAGAGTCGGGCGGCCTGAACGAGGCGACCTCCGACATCTTCGGCACCTCGGTGGAGTTCTTCGCGAACAACTCCTCCGACCCCGGTGACTACCTCATCGGCGAGAAGATCGACATCAACGGCGACGGCACCCCGCTGCGCTACATGGACAAGCCCAGCAAGGACGGCGGCTCCGCCGACTACTGGTCGAAGACGGTCGGCCGCCTCGACGTGCACTACTCGTCGGGCGTCGCCAACCACTTCTTCTACCTGCTGAGCGAGGGCAGCGGCGCGAAGACGATCAACGGGGTCTCCTACGACTCCCCGACCTACAACGGCTCCACGGTCACCGGCATCGGCCGGGCCAAGGCCGACCAGATCTGGCACAAGGCCCTGACCACGTACTTCACGTCGACGACCAACTACGCGGGCGCCCGCACCGGCACCCTGCAGGCCGCAGCCGACCTGTACGGCTCGGGCAGCGCGGAGTACAACGCGGTGGCGGCGGCCTGGACGGCGGTCAACGTCAAGTAGCCGCAGGCGCAAGGCAGTACGGCGGCCGGCCGCCCGTCACGGGTGGGCCGGCTTGCCGTCCCCGTACAGCCAGTCCTTCCAGATGCCGGCGAAGTCCTTGTCCGGGGCCGCCTTCTCGACGTACGCGGTGAAGTCGGCGGTGCTCGCGTTGCCGTAGCGGTGGGCGGCGGCCCAGCCCCGGATGATGTCGTAGAAGGTGTCGTCGCCGACCTTCTGGCGGATCTTCTGCAGGACCATCGCGCCGCGCTCGTAGACGGGGCTGTCGGAGACGTGCGCGGCGCTGGAGGGCTTCGCCGGCGGGAAGGCCCACACGGCCTCGTCGTCGTCCTCGTACAGCTCGGTGAAGGTCTCCTGGGCGCTCTTGCCGCCGTTGTCCTCCTCGTACAACCACTCCGCGTACGTCGCGAAGCCCTCGTTGAGCCACATGTCCCGCCAGCTCTTCGGGGTGACCGAGTCGCCGTACCACTGGTGGGCGAGTTCGTGCACGAGGGTGCTGGTGTCGGTGGCGCCGGGGAAGACGGGCCGGGTCTGGGTCTCCAGGGCGTAGTCGAAGGCGTCGGACGGGGCGATGATCGCGCCGGTGGAGGAGAACGGGTAGGGCCCGAAGTTGGTCTCCTCCCAGTCGATGATCTCGGGGATCTTCGCGAGCACCTTCGCGCTCGCCTCGACCTGGGTGGGGTCGACGGCGGTGAGGACGGGCAGACCGTGCGGGCCCGTGCTGCGGGTGATCTTGTAGGGGCCTACGGCGACGGTGGCCACGTACGTCGCCATGGGCTGGGCGGTGTGCCAGGCGAAGGTGGTGCGGCCGCCCTGGGTGCTCTGGCTGGTCAACTCGCCGTTGGAGACGGCCTTGAGGCCCTTCGGGACGGTGACCTTGATGTCGTACGTCGCCTTGTCCGAGGGGTGGTTGTTGCCGGGGAACCAGGTCATGGAGCCGACCGGCTCGCCGAGGGCGACCGCGCCGTCGTCGGTCTCCAGCCAGCCCTCCTCGGAACCGTCCGCGTCGGTGAGGGTCTTCGGGGTGCCCGAGTAGCGGACGGTGGTGCTGAACGTCTCGCCCTTACCGAGGTCGTCGTGGGGGCGGACGGTGAGTTCCTGGCCGGTGCGGTTCCAGCGGGCGTCCTTGCCCTCGACGGTGACCGAGTCGACGTCCAGCCCGGCGAGGTCGAGGTCGAAGGCGGACAGGGCCTTCGTGGCGCGGGCGGTGATGACCGCCTTGCCGGTGAGGTGGCCGGAGTCCGGGGTGTAGTCGAGGGTCAGGGCGTAGTGGGTGACGTCGTAACCGCCGTTGCCCGCTTTCGGGAAGTACGGGTCGCGCACGCCGGAGCCGCCCGGGGTGCCGTGGACGCCGCCGTCGCACGCGCTGCCGGTGAGGGCCAGGGCGAGGACGGCTGCGGCGGACGGGACAAGACGCGCGGATCTGGACATGTCAGCGATCTTAGGCGGGCGGGGCGCCCCGGAGGAGGGCCGGGGTGTACCGGAACAGGGCCGGGGCGGTCGGCGTGACACCATCTCCTCCGTGCTCGACATCGGCTACGCCCTCTCCAACCGCTTCCCGGACCCGCCGCAGACGGACTACCGGCGCGCGGACGTCCACGCGCTGCGGCACGACCTGTTCTGCGGGGACGTCTACCTCGCGGACACCAAGGCGGACCGCGAGCTGTCCACAGCCTGGGGATGGGTGCCCGTGCTGGACTTCGCGTGGGCGCTGTGCGACATCGTGGAGCAGCTGGACCGGGATCCGCTGGGCTCCCGCGCCTCCCGGCCTCAGCAGGCGGAGCTGGACTTCACCGAGTCCACCGACCGGATGCTCTTCGAGCGCCGCTTCGGCTGGGTGGACATCGAGGCCGACTGGATGCCGGCCGAGGAGGCGCCGCTCACCTTCTCCCATGCCGAACTGCGCCGCGAGGCCCGCGACTTCCTGCACGACCTGATCGCCGACCTGACCGACCTGCACGAGTCCCTGTCGGAGAACCCGGCCCTCTGGACACTCCAGTCCCGCTTTCCCCGGCTGCCGTGATGCCGCTCACCGTTCCTGATCAGTGGGCAGGAGTGAGTCTTGGACCCATTCCTGGTCACTGCGGACATCCCGAACGGTTTTGGGTGTCCTGGTCGCCCGCGTTCGCTCCGCGTCCGGCGGCACGGATCGTGTCCGTGGTCCGGGGATGCGGGGGCGGGTCTCCTCACGCCCGAGAGCACGCCGGTCGGCCTGGACGGTCCGATGCCCCTGTTCATCACTCCGGTGAGCAGGGGGCGGTGTCGTCCGTCGCCGGATCGGGTGCCCTTGAGCGCGTCGTCCGATCGCGATGCCCGCGGCATCGTGACGGGTGGTCTTGCGGTTCTTGCTGGTGAGGGGCTTTCGCCAGTGCTGGGCGCCCCACCGGCTGGTGTAGGCCGGGTCGACGGCGATGATGCTGATGCCGGTGGCATCGGCCATCGAGGTCAGGCGGGCGCGGAGCCTGCCGGTGGGCATGCCGGAAATCAGTTGCCGGAACCGCTTCTTACGGCCATGTTTCTCGCGGGTCTTCTCCGCACCGAAGTCCAGGTCCTCGACCGCGATGGCGGCGACGCCACAGGTCTTGGCCCAGTTCAGCAGCCGGATCAGGGCGTGCCTCACCTGGGCGTCGCGATGCGAAGCGGTGCCGGACAGGTCGTAGCCGAACCGGCGCGGTTCGCCGACGGGGTTGCCGTGGGTGTCGAGGCGCCAGGCGGCAAGGTGGTCGGCGTTGGTGTCCACGCCGATCAGACCGCCCGCGCGGACCGCCGCCAGCGGCACCGTCCGGGCCGGCGGGATCGTCCACGCCGCGGACAGATACCAGCGGCCTCGTGCGGTGTCCTCGGGGATGCGGTAGGCGACCGCCCGGTTGGCCTCCACCCGGTCACGCCACTGCTCCCCCCCGGTGGGCGAAGCTCACCCGGGCGGTGAGCAGGTACCGGCCGTGCGGGGCGTTGGCCAGGTGCGCCAGCGGCGTGGGGAGCTTGATCGAGACCTCGCCGTCGGGGGTGACGCGGATGGTCTCGTTGCCGTACCGCTTGCCGGACTCACCGTCCGCCTGCAGGAACCGGCGCCCGGCCTGCCACCGCCGCCGCCACTCGGCCTCGGTGAGCCCGGCCGCATCAAGATGGTGCCGGGTGGCCAGCAGCCGCCTGCCGCCGCGCACCACGCGCACCACACCCGCATCCCAGTCGGCCCGCGCCGCCCGAAGCCGGTCTTCGAGCACGTGCAGACGACGGGACTTGGCATGCCATTCCCCCCTGCTGCGGTAGCCGCCCGGCGCGTGTCTGCTGCCCTTCTCCCCGACCGGCAGGGACAGCCGGTGCGCGATCGTGCGGACACCGGCTTCCAGGCTGTGGATGTACGCGAGGTGTCCACGCCGGGCCAGCGCCCACTGATCATGGGTGGCCTTCGTGACCGACCCCGCCCACCGCGAGGAGGACTCCCGGGTGAGGGCACGCTTGCGCTCCGCCCACTGCTCGCTGTCGTGGTCCAGCCCGGCTGCGCACCGCGCCTTCAGATCCCGGCAGGCCAGTGCGCCCAGATGGTCGCCAACGAGGCGAAGGACCTCCTCGTCCCTGACGGTCAGGTGCTTGAGCCGGTCACGGACCGCAACCCCCGCCGGGCCCGGCACCACGAACGGTGCCGCCACCTCCCGCAGCCCGCCCACCCCATCACCCCCGACCCCGCCCGCAAACCGAAGACCCTCCCATCGCATCCAACGACCACCAGCCGCGAAGGTCACGCATTCGACGGGCGAACACGCACTCCCCTTCCCGCAGTGCCCACACACCGTGACCGACAGACTTACTCATGCACGCAGTCAACAGACAGCAGTTGCCAACCCCTCCACCCGGATGCCCAGCTCCGCCGCCAGCACCGGCGCCAGGTCGAGCAGCTGCCCGGTACTGATCACCGCCCCGGACAGCCGGTCCAGGCCTCGGGTGATCTCCAGTGGAGCGGCACCGCGCAGGTCCACGTCCTTCAGGGTCGCGCTGCTGAAGTCGGCCTCCTTCAGGGCGCAGTCGACGAACTCGACCCGCTCCAGGCGGGCTCCGGCGAAGTCCGGTTCGAGCAGGACGCAGGAGTCGAAGACGACGTCCTTGAGGCGGGCCTCGCGGAGGTTCAGAAAGTCGATCTTGCCGCCGCGGACGACGACCCGCTCCAGGACGGCGCCGTGGAGCTGGGTGCCGCCGAGGCGGGGGTCGAGCAGCTCGACGTCGCGGAACGTGGACTCGGCAAGGTACGTGCCGACACCCCGCAGGCCGGTCAGGACCGAGTCCAGGAACCGGGCCCGGCCCAGTGCCGTCTCGTCCACCGCGCAGTCCGTCAGCGCACAGTCCATGAAGCGGGCGCCCGCCCCGTCCTGCCGGGCCAGGTCCGCCTCCCGGAACTCCAGCCCGTCGTAGTCGCCGTCCGGCGCCAACTGGCCGTCCGTCCAGGGTTCCAGTGCCGGCAGCCGCATCTCCGGCCGCCGTGCGCCCTTCACTCCTGCCCGCTGCGTGCCCGTCGCTCTCCTCGCCATGCCCCCATGCTGCACTGCGCCACCGACAATCGGCCCGACCTGCGGAAACCGGATCCGCGGCCGGCCGATGTCACATTTCAGGGGGCTGGTGCGGTCTTACTCACGGACGAGGCGAACCGACCCGAGGGAGACCGCACCCCATGCACCGCATCACCGTCGTCGGCGGCGGCTTCGCCGGACTCACCGCCGCGATCACCGCCGCCGAGGCAGGCGCCAAGGTCACCGTGTACGAGGCCCACCACACCCTGGGCGGCCGGGCCCGCACCGCCGAGGGGCCGTACCGGACCAACGAGGGCCCGCACGCCCTCTACAACGGCGGCCCGCACTGGACCTGGCTCAAGCAGCGCGACCTGATCGGACCGCTCGCCCCGCTTCCGCCATTGGAAGCGGCCCGGCTGCGGCTGCGCCACCACGGCGTCCTGCGCCGCACCCCGCCCTTCGCGATGCTCAAGCTGCTGCGCCCGGGCGTCCGCCAGGCCCCCGTCGACGCCGACTTCCTCGGCTGGGCGACCGGCATCGCCGGCGAGGAGGGCGCCCGCGCCGCCGCCCACTACAGCGCCGTCGCCCTCTTCCACCACGACCCGGGCGCCCTGTCCGCCGCCTTCGTGCAGGAGCGCCTGCGCCGGGCCACCAAGCTGCCCCCGGAGGCGCACTACCCGCGCGGCGGCTGGGCGAGCGTCATCGACCGGATGGCCGCGCGGGCCTGGAACCTCGGCGTGCGGATCGAGACGCTGGCGCGGGTCGACGCCCTGCCGACCGGCACGCCCGTGGTCCTCGCCACCTCCCTCCCCGCGGCCCGGCGGCTGCTCCGCGACGACTCGCTGACCTGGCCCGGCGGCCGTACCGTCCTGCTCGATCTCGCGCTGCGCACCCGGCGCGGGGACGCCTTCGCCGTCTCCGATCTCGACGCGCCCGGCTGGCTGGAGCGGTTCACGGCGCAGGACCGGACCCTGGCCCCGGCCGGGGAACAACTGCTCCAGGGACAGTTCCCGATCGGGCCGGACCAGGTGCGCGCCGACGGTCTGGCCCGGGCCGAGGAGCTGCTCGACCTGGCCTTCGAGGGGTGGCGGGAGCGGGTCACCTGGCGGCGGGAGGCCGTGGCGGAGGGACGTACGGGGGCCGTGGACCTGCCGGGCAGCAGCTGGCGGGACCGGCCGGCCGTGGACCGCGGCGACGGCGTCTACCTCGCCGGCGACCAGGTGGCGGCGCCGGGCGTGCTGTCGGAGGTGTCCTTCAACAGCGCGGTCACCGCGGTCGCGCTGATCCTCGGCCGGCCCGTCCTTGACCTCAAGCATGCTTGAGGTCGAAGAGTGGGCCTCCGGAAACGAAGACACATCACTGGGGGTCCCATGCATGCCGTGCGTCTGTACGCCTTCGGGCCGGCCGAGAACCTGATCCTCACGGAGGCCGAGGACCCGGTCCCCGGGCCGGACGAGGTGCGGATCGCCGTGGCCGCCGCCGGGGTGCACCTGCTCGACGCGGCCCTGCGCGAGGGGCACCAGGGCCCGTTGCCCGAGCCGCCCGCCCTGCCGACCGTCCCCGGCCGCGAGGTCGCGGGGACCGTGGACGCCTGCGGCGACGGTGTGGACGGCGCCTGGCTCGGCCGGCGGGTGGTGGCCCACCTCGGGTTCGCGCCCGGAGGTTATGCCGAACTCGCCGTCACCGGCGCCGAACGCCTGCACGAGATACCGGAGAGCCTGGGCTTCGCCGAGGCCGTCGCGATGATCGGCACGGGGCGTACGGCCCTGGGGATCGCGCAGTTCGCGGAGCCGGGGCCGGACGACGTGGTCGTCGTACCGGCGGCCGCCGGCGGCATCGGCACGCTGCTCGTGCAGTACGCCAAGAACGCCGGAGCCGTGGTGATCGGCCTGGCGGGAGGGCCGGAGAAGACCGCCCGCGTGCGCGCGAACGGCGCCGACCTGGCCGTGGACTACACCGACCCCGACTGGCCGGCCAAGGTCCGCGCCCACCTCGGCGGGCGGCCCGCCACCCTGGTGTACGACGGTGTCGGCGCCGCGGTCGCCCGGGAGGCCGTGGCCCTGCTCGGGCCCGGCGGCCGGCACCTCGTCTTCGGCTGGTCGGCGGAGGGCATCGGGGAGGGCCGGCAGGGCTACCACGTCGAGGGCGTCTCCGAGTCGGTTCTCGGCCCCGCCATGCTGCAGCGGGCGGGCGGTCTGCGCGCGCTCGAACTGCGCGCCCTCACCGAGGCCGGCCGGGGCCGCCTGCGCCCCGCCGTCACCCGTTTCCCGCTCTCCGAAGCGGCGGCCGCGCACCGGGCGCTCGAGACGCGCGGCACGATCGGAAAGGTGGTGCTGGAGCCATGAGGCACCCTGTCGGTGATCAGTCGGCCGACCGGCCCGGCCCGGCCGCTGCCCCGTAGGTGATCAGTCGGCGTTCCGGCCCAACTCCGTGAGCGCCCCGTCCGTGAGCCGGTACACGGTCCACTCGTCCTGCGGGCGGGCGCCGAGGGCCTCGTAGAAGCCGATCGCGGGCCGGTTCCAGTCCAGCACCGACCACTCCAGGCGCTCGTAGCCGCGCTGCACGCAGATGCGCGCCAGCTCGGTCAGCAGCGCCCGGCCGTGGCCCCCGCCCCGGGCGGACGGGCGGACGTACAGGTCCTCCAGGTAGATGCCGTGCACCCCGCGCCAGGTGGAGAAGTTCAGGAACCACAGCGCGAACCCGACGGGCTCGCCCGTCCCGTCGTCCACGGCCATGTGCGCGAACGCCGCGGGCCGCTCCCCGAACAGCGCCTCCCGCAACTGCTCCTCGCTCGCCCGCGCCTCCTGCGGGGCCTTCTCGTACTCGGCCAGCTCACGGACGAGCGTGTGTATGACGGGGATGTCTGCGGGTGTCGCGGTGCGAATCATGAGGGGGAGGGTAGCGCCGTGCCCCTGGTGCCGGCCGTGGCGGTGCCGGTCGCCCTCGGGTGTCTCAGTGACGCCCCGCCACCCGGTCCGCGAGTCGGGCCAGCCGGGAGGAGTCCGTGCTCGGGTGGAGGCGTTCACGCTGGTCGGCGGCGCGGTAGGTGGCGTACATGCCCTGCACGCCCAGCCAGCGGAAGGGTTCCGGTTCCCACTTGCGGACCCTGTGGTTCACCCAGGGCAGGTCCGTCAGCCCGGTGCGGCCGGCCTGGCCGGAGTCCTGCTGGACGAGGTCGCGCAGGGTGCGGGCGGCCAGGTTGGCGGTGGCGACGCCGGAGCCGACGTAACCGCCCGCCCAGCCGAGTCCGGTGGCGCGGTCGAGGGTGACCGTGGCGCACCAGTCGCGGGGCACGCCGAGGACACCGGACCAGGCGTGCTCGACGTGCACGCCCGCGAGGGCGGGGAAGAAGCGGGTCAGGATCTCCCGCAGCGCCTCGATCGTCTCCGGCTGGGTGCGGCCGTCGTTGTCGGTGCGCGAGCCGAAGCGGTACGGCACCCCGCGCCCGCCGAGCGCGATCCGCCCGTCGGCCGTGCGCTGCGCGTACATGTAGGCGTGCGCCATGTCGCCCAGCGTCTCCCGGCCGTCCCAGCCGACGGTCGCCCACTGCTCCTCGGTGAGCGGTTCGGTGGCGATCATCGAGGAGTTCATGGGCAGCCAGGTGCGCCGCTGGCCCTTCAGGGAGGCGGTGAAGCCCTCCGTGCAGCGCAGGACGTAGGGGGCGCGGACCGTGCCGTAGGGGGTCACGGCGTGCTTGGGGCGGATCTCGGTGACGGGGGTCGACTCGTGGATGGTCACGCCGAGCGCCTCGACGGCCGCCGCAAGTCCCTTGACCAGCTTCACCGGGTGCAGCCGGGCCCCATGCGGGGTCCAGGTCGAACCGACCGCGCCGGCCACCCTGATCCGCTCGGCGGTCTGCCGGGCGCCGTACAGCTCGCGGTCCTTCTCGCCGTACGACAGCTCGTGCTCGTGGAACGCCTTCAGGCGGGCCAGCTGGGCGGGCGTGGTCGCCACTTCCAGCACCCCGCCCCGGTGCACATCGGCGTCGATGTCCTCCGTCTCGGTGACCGCGACGACCTCGGCCACGGTGTCGTTCATCGCCCTCTGCAGGCGCACGGCGGCCTCGTGGCCGTGCAGCTTCGCGTACCGGTCGCGGCCCGCGATGCCGTTGTACAGCCAGCCGCCGTTGCGGCCGGAGGCGCCGTAGCCGCAGAAGTTCTGCTCCAGGACGGTGATGCGGAGGAAGGGAGCGGCTTGCTTGAGGTAGTACGCGGTCCACAGTCCCGTGTAGCCGGCGCCGACGATGACGACATCGGCGGACGCGTCCCCGCACAGCGGCTCCCGCACCGCCGGGAGACCGTCGTCCGCGTACCAGAAGGAGATGCCGCCGTTGACGACACTGCTTGCCGAGCTGCTCATGCGCGGACGTTAACCCACAGCGCAGCCAGTGTCTCCTTCGGATTCCATGCTTTTCCGCAGCCTCTGACCAGCGGATAACAGCCGAGACCGATCAGTACGGACAGAAAGTGCCCGAAGTCGGTGAAGGTGCGGCTGCCGGCCAGCGGGACCGTGTAGATCGCGAACAGGGTCGCCAGGTACAGGTATCGCCAGGGGGGCGCGATCCGGTAGGCGAGCACCGCCACCACGCCTGCCAGCGCGTAACTGACGCCGATGTCCAGGGTGTTGACCGCGGACTGCGGCGCATGGGCGTCGTGGATCGCCTTCAGCAGGGCCAGCTCGCTGATCAGCGTGGCGAGCACGTGCGCGGCCGCGCACACCGCGAGCCAGCGAAGGGTGCCGAGCCAGCGTTCGGCCTGGGCGTGGAAGACGGTGTACAGCACGGCGTACGGAACCCAGTGCCCGCCGTCGATCCACATCGCGCTGGTGATCAGCACCCGCACGGGGTTCTGCGACAGCTCGTGGATGTTGGTCGACCGCCGCCGCAGGAAGTGCTGCTCGAACTCGGGCGACATGTGGTGCAGGGCGACCGTGGTGACGAACAGGATCAGCAGCCAGACGTAGGTGCCCGGGGCGCTGCGGACATAGACCGCGGCCGCCCCGAGCCCACGCCGAAAGGGGATGACCCGGTTCACAGTCGTCAGTATGGTCGGCAAGGTGATCGAGGTGCCTGGCGAGCTGGCCGCTTCTCAGGAGAAATTCAACGGGGCCGCGGGTCGGGCGTTCGTCGCGGACCTGCCGCGGCGGGCCGAGGAGTTCCTCGGGCGCTGGGAGCTACGGGTCGACGGGCCCGCGATGTTCGGGGTGACCGCGCTGGTCCTGCCGGTCGTGCGGACCGACGCGAGCCCGGCCGCGCTGAAGCTCCAGCTGCTCGACGAGGAGAGCGCGGGCGAGCCCGTGGCGCTGCGGGCGTGGGCCGGGGACGGGGCCGTACGGCTGCTGGAGCACGACGGGCCGACATGCACCCTGCTGCTCGAACGGCTGGACGAGAGCCGCATGCTGACCGGCCTCCCGGAGGCGCGCGAGGCGGTCCTGGTCATCGCCGGTCTGCTGGCCCGGCTGACGTCCGTGCCGGCTCCGGCGGGGCTGCGCCGTCTGGGCGATGTCGCGCAGGCGATGCTGGACCAGGTCCCCTGGGCGCTCGGCCGGATTCCGGACGCGGCGGACCGCCGCCTGGTCGCGGACTGCGCGGCCGCGGTGCGCGAGGTGGCCGCCGAGCCCGGCGACCGGCTGCTGCACTGGGACCTGCACTACGACAACGTCCTGGCGGCCGACCGGGCCGAGTGGCTCGCCATCGACCCCAAACCACTGGCCGGCGACCCCGGCTTCGACCTGCTCCCCGCGATCGACAACCGGTACGACTCCGCCGAGACCCGCTGGCGCTTCGACGCACTGACGGAGGCGCTGGGCCTGGACCGGGCGCGGGCGCGGGCGTGGACGCTGGGGCGGGTGCTGCAGAACTGCCTGTGGGAGCTCGCAGACAACACGGACGGCAGGCCTCTTGACGACGTGCAGCTGGAGATCGGGCGGGCGCTGCGCGGCGCCTGACACGCCGCCGGATGGCGTATCCCCCAACACGGGATTAATCGGTCATACCGTACGCGATATGAAGAGATGTCACATCGCCTATCTCGCGTGCACCGCCGCCCTCCTCGGCGCCGGACTGGGCGCGGCTCCCGCAGCGGCCACCCCCAGGGTCCTGGTGGTCCACCCCGGTGAGTCGATCCAGAAGGCGGTCGACGCCGCGCAGGCCGGAGACACCGTTCTCGTGCTCGCCGGCACCTACTACGAGAGCGTCAAGATCAGCACGCCGAGGGTGACTCTGCGGGGCGTGGGCGCCCGGACGGTGATCAGGCCCGCCCGCACGAAGGCCTCACCCAAGGTCGCCAACAGCTGTGCCGAGGGCGGCAACGGCATCTGCGTGGTGGGCGAGAAGACCAAGAACATCGAGGGCGTCACCGTCGCCGACCTGACGGTGACCGGCTTCAGCCGGACCGGTGTCTTCGGCATGGCGACGGACACCATGACCGTGCGCAGGGTGTACGCCTACAAGAACGACGTGTGGGGCATCGCCCAGGAGCGGTCCGTGCACGGGATCCTCCGGAACAACTACGCACGCGACAACGGCGACGCGGGCCTGTTCCTCGCCAACACCATCAAGGAGGAGGCGGGCGCCTACGACGCCGGGCAGACGCTGGTCCAGTACAACCGCGTCGAGGGCAACCGGATCGGCGTCACCGTGCGCAGACTGCGCAATGTCAGCGTCATGGCGAACCGCGTCACCGGCAACTGCGCCGGGGTGTTCCTCGTCGGCGACGAGAACAAGCCCAAGACCGGCGACCTGAGCGTGATCGGGAACCGCGTCACCGGCAACAACAAGTCCTGCCCGAAGACCGAACGGCTGCCCCGGCTGCAGGGCTCCGGCATCGTCCTGACGGGCACCGAGAGGACCCTGGTGACCGGGAACCGGGTCTCCGGCAACACGGGCACGTCCCCACTGTCGGGCGGCATCGTGCTCTTCCGGAGCTTCGTGGGCGTGACCAGCGACCAGAACCGGATCGCCGCGAACGCGCTGGGGAACAACTCCCCGGCCGACCTCGTGAACACGGACCCGGGCAAGGGCAACACCTTCGAACGGAACTCCTGCCGGGCCTCCAAGCCCGCGGGCCTGTGCTGACCGCCCGACCGCTGCCTCTGTTGGACAGATCGAAGGCCGAAGAAAGAGAGGGCGGCAGATGACGTCCGCTGAAACAGCCCCACCGCCACCCATGCGGCTGCGCGAACTCGTGTTCGGCGCGGCCTGTGCCGCCGCCGTCCGGGCCGCCGCCCGGCTGGGCGTCGCCGACGCCCTCGAGACCGAGCCGATGGCCGTCGAGGACCTCGCGGCCGCGGTGAAGACCGAACCGAAGCCGCTGCGCCGGCTGCTGCGGGCCCTGTCCTGCTACGGCGTCTTCGCCGAGCAGCCGGACGGCACGTTCGCGCACACCGCCATGTCCCGGCTGCTGCGCGAGGACGACCCGGACAGCCTGCGCGCCATTGCCCTGTGGTGCACCGAACCCTGGACCTGGGACGCCTGGCCCAGGCTGGACGAGGCCGTGCGCACCGGCAGGAACGTCGTGGAGGACCTCTACGGCAAGGAGTTCTTCACCTACCTCAACGAGGACGCCCCGCAGTCCGCTGACGTCTTCAACCGCGCGATGACCCGCTCCAGCGAGCAGTCGGCGCGTGAGGTGGCCGCCCTGCTGGACCTGTCCGGCAGCAAGTCGGTCGCGGACCTCGGCGGCGGTCAGGGACATGTGGTGGCGTGCCTGCTGGACAAGTACCCGGCGATGTACGGCAGCCTGCTCGACCTGCCCCGGGTGGTCGAGAACGCCCTGCCGCGGCTGCGCGAGGGCGGCGATCTCGCCGGCCGCGCGCGGATCGTGCCCGGCGACGTCCGGGAGGCCGTGCCGGTCCGCTCCGACGTCTACATCATCAAGAACATCCTGGAGTGGGACGACGAGAGCACGGCCCGCCTGCTGCGCAACGTCGTCGAGGCGGGCGGCCCGGGCACCCGGGTCGTCGTCATCGAGAACCTGGTGGACGACACCCCCTCGATGCGCTTCAGCACCGCCATGGACCTGCTGCTGCTCCTGAATGTCGGCGGGGCCAAGCACACCACCGACTCCATGGTGAGCAGGCTGACCACGGCAGGCCTGAAGGTGGACGACATCCGGCCGGTCAACCCGTACCTGCACGCGTTCGAGTGCCACGTGCCGGGGTGACGGGGCACCCGGGCACGGAACACCGGCCAGCAGCAGCTCTCCGGTCGACGGGGACAGCGTCGCCGCCACCACCCGTTCGTCCTCGTCCACCGCGAGGGACACCA